>PYJC01000076.1 GCA_003635255.1 Candidatus Poribacteria bacterium
ACTGGCTATCCGACGAAAGTGCGAGAACTCTCGTGGGATGCCACGAGTCGATACTTGGCTACCGGAGGCAGTCAGGAAGTTACGGTTTGGGATTGTTCCGGTCGCGGACCGGAGGGGACCAGACCCATTACGCTTTCCGGGCATCAGGATTTTCTCAGCGTTGTGCGTTTTCAACATCGCGGAAAACTGCTGGCCTCAGGCGGTGCCGACGGTATGGTCTACGTCTGGCAATTGCGAGGCAGAATGAGTTCTCTGGCAGTTCATGAAGCCGCTCTGGCAGCGGGGGTCACAAGCCTCGTTTGGTCACCGAATGACCAGTATATTGCTGTTGGTGACGAGTCGGGTGGGGTGAGCGTTTTTTCGATAAGTTAAAGTTCAATATTCAAACGGAGTCAGTTGCCCGAATACTTACTTTGATTATATTAACCGAGGGTGGTGCATAAATAGCCTCGTAGGGGTGTTTCTTCTAAGCAAAAACACCCCTATGATCAAATCAGATACCACTATTTTGAAGCTGGATCACTACCGGTGTGCTGTTTTGAGCGCACCCCATACAGTCGCCAACTTTCCGGAAGCACCAACATCAGACGGTTGCTTTCCTGATTGCTCAAGCTCCGCAGCGGTCAAGGGACGATTCCACACCTTCACTTCATCAATCAACCCCTTGTAAAACCGATTCAGATGCTCTCCTACCCAAATCGATTGCCCGCTGTTGATGTCCTTTGTATTGTCATCAACTTCGTCGATCAACTTGCCATCCACATAGAATCTGACCTTTTTTGCTTTCTGGTCTCGGACACCCGCGAGGAGATGCCATTTGTCATCATTCAGGAAATCCGGAGAACTTATCCCAGCACTATTGGCACGTCCCTTATCCCGAACGCTAAAAGCCATTTTGCCGCGCGTCGCTGGGTTATCGCCAGCGATAGAGACTATCCAAAGCGCATCAGTGCCCGGACGATAGTTCCCGACAATTCCATCATTCTTTGGCGGCTCATCATCTGTTTTTACCCACACTTGGACTGTTAGTGAATCGCCAGTGGAAAAGGTAATCGAATCTTCCAGTGGCACTTCAACAAAGGCACTCTTGCCATCAAACTCCAACGCTTCGCCATGCTTTCCAGCGACCATCTTTGCGGAACCGTTGATCGTTCCATCATTGCCTTCTTCAGACAGATCTTTTGCGGTATCGCCATCAATGCTATTTTTATCAAAACTCAGATGCAGCACTAATCCATCCGGAGGATTGGCTTTACTGCACGGTGCAAAACTGATGAGTATACCCATCACTGCGAAAACTACAAAAACGCTTTTCATGATAGACTCCTTTTGAGAGGTTAGCGAAATATAAAAAGGTTTCGGAACCAGTGAAAATACTCTTAACCGCGTGCGATCACATCAATTGCGAAGATAATAACAGATTTAACAAAAACTGTCAAAAAAAGAGTTCTTATTTCAGATCACATTTCAGGAAGGATAACTGTGCTGCGGTAAAGAACAGGATATTAAAAAGGATCAACAGTCCGATGGGGAAAAGGACGCTTTGATACGAGGGACGCTCTTCAAACCTTGGCACAACGTTCGGATCCACCGGTTTCTGAGACAAGCCTTCTCTGACAGGATAGATATGTAAACTATCTGGGTCGTTCCTATCCTCTGTTTTGATGAAATCTATAAACGTTTGTCTGTAGCGACGCACCTGTTTAACGAAATCCATATAACTGACGATCCCAGTGTTTGCGAGTCCCTCCATCGCATATTGGAAGCAGACTATCGGAGAGATTTGGGTGAGTTCGCGGGCAAGTCGTACCTGCCTCAATTGCTGGTCTACATGTTCATCGGTGATGCGTGTTTTCGTTTCGTATCTTCGCCTGAAGTATGTCGCCCATCGGCGTGTGGCTGATGGATTATCAGGTGACGGTGCCTCGCTTAGTTTGGTTACCTCCAGCAATTCCATTGGACGAAATTCATCCTCAATGTTCGCTAATTGCGCACGTTTTCGCGAGGAGACAATCTCTATTGATGGGATAGGATCAAGGGTGCCAACGAAAAGTCCGAGTAAACTCGGAAAGATGAACGCTAAGCATACCCAAGTTAATAGCAGCCACACCAAACTGGTGATGGCGTTTGATACTCTACTGGAGAAAAACAGCCCCAGAAAAATAAAGATAGAGATATGCAGCGTAAAAAGTCCGACCATCCCTAAAATTCTAAGCCAATCACTCGAACTAAACGAAATACTCCCTGAAAGATAGATGACCAGCAGGTTCATGAGGATACCTATTGTGAGAGGCACCATGAGTGTAAAAAACGTGCCCAGATATTTCGCGAATAGCATCTGCCCTCGGGAAATCTGGTTAGACATCATGAGGCTCAGTGTGCCCTTTGCCCTTTCCCCGGCAATGGCATCAAAGGTAAACAGAATCACAAAAAAACTTATGAAGATACCGATGAAAACCCAGTCAATTTTGATGAGTGTGGTTGCGTCACTGCCGTGATTTGAGGGTAGGTATTCAAGTGCCCATAGTTCTCGCCAGCTGTAGGCTGTCGTTACGCCGCCGCCGCGGCCTCCGCCCGCGCTTTCTGACAATGGAACGGAACGCGGGATGAGTTCATCAGTCCCATCGGCGCAGAATTTGAACGGACTCGGACGCTTGTAAATCTCACCAGGCCCCCGCATTGCGAGTCGCCCTAAACTTTCCTGTGCATTGTTTTTGACATACGATAATCTGCTTTCCATCGCGCGATTATACGCGTTGACCTCTTCTCTATACCCGCTATCGCCGAAGCCGTATATGAGCGCGTTCGCCACCATCAGGAACGGTAGAAGGATTATCATCAAAACGAACCGCAGTGTCATGAGGTTGTGATATATTTCTTTCTTCGCAATCTGCCAAATCATTTTAATAGTTGTCGGTTAATAGTTGTCAGTTTTCAGTTAAGATGCGTTTTTAATAGTCTTTCCACCTTGGAATATTCCAGAAGGAGGTGAATTGTTACCAGAAACCTCTTGTGACTGATAACTGTTAACTGGACACTGACAACTAAAAAAACTGATAACACTCCTTTTCAACTCATATCATACCGGAGGAACGATACGTATGCGCCCATAAACAAGATAATATTCCACGCCAACAAAATAAAAATATCTCCCGCCGCGCGAGAGAGACTCTCAGAGAGAGTATGATATTGGTGTCGAAAAACAGGCAGATCTGTGAACTCCGCTTTTCCTTTATCGCTGGAAAACCACGCCCGCTCGGAAAATGCATCTTTACCGGCGAGGTAGTCAACAGCTTGCCGTTTATAACTTCTCGCCTGCCCGATAAAACCGTTGTAACTTTCCCTATCCGTGCCGGTTATTGCACCGACAGCAAAACGGTACGTGTCCGAGAAAGAGATGCGCGAAACGTTTCTGGCGAGTTGTCGATTCCGTTCGCTAATATTTTCTCGCCGTTTAAGGATCTCCTCTGCTTTGTTGGCATAGTCAATCCGGAAAGGTTCTTGATAACCTAATATCTCCTGATATTTGGAGGTGTTCATCTTGTGAATCGGTTTAGGCGTGTAGATCTCTTCAAATCCGATTCCGCCCGCTGTTCTTGTGTCCATATATAATGACATTTCTCCCTCAGTTATAATCGCGTGGATAGGGTGTTTGTAACCGAATTCCTTGAGGATATGGGCATCCCGTTCTTCCCTGAAATCTTCCCATAACTCTCCAATCTGTTGCCGAGTTTCTTCTTCAGGTTGAGGTTTATTGGGTGGGAATTTCGCGACTGCAAATGTTGCCACATTTGAGTGGACGATTGTCAGAATTCCCCAGATAAACATAGCGAGTATCAGTGTAGTTGCTGCCGTTCTCGTCCATACAGACAGGAGCAGCCCTAAAAGATAACAGATTGACACATATAACAGCGAAACAAGGAGGACTATCACGAGGTGTAGCAGATCCCCAACATCAAAATCGGTAGCAGGAGAGACATAAGCGATAACGATTCCGACAGTGAAACTCGTCACCACGATTGGAAACAGCGACAACATGCCGCCGAGGTATTTCCCAAGCACGAGTGCATCCCGCGGTACCGGATTGGATAACACCAGTTTCAGCGTGCCGTCCTCCCGCTCCCCGGAAATCGTATTGTACGCAAACAGGATCGCCAAAGCACTCAGCACGATTTTGAAGACGAAAATGACATCAATGGCAAGGAAAATTGAGAGGAACGGGTTATCCGACCCCTGTTTCTGTGCCTGTTGCTCCCAAATAGGTATCGCAAGCCGAATACTCACCATATCCGCGCCTGATTTTTCTGTGCCGATGTTAAAGATACTGAGCGGGTTCGGCTTTCTGTGTGCCTTCGGGTTAATTTGGCGATAGGTGTCCCACGTTCGTATTTCTTCTTGATGTTCCTGTAGGGCAGTGTGATACGCCGATAATCGCTTTTCGTAATCCGCAACCTGAACAAAAACGGCAGTTGCTGTTGACATCAGACAGACGATAAAACCGATCATGAATCGGGATGTCAAGACATTCGAGACGAATTCTCGCTGGATAATCAGCCAAAGTGTTGTCATAAGTTTATGCTAATTCTAAAAATCCATATCGTATGCAAGACCTTTATGCTACATGATAAATCAGTTGTCCTCGTTAAACGAACCGCATAGACAAGCAGATTCCCTATTAGATTTTGATCGCTAATTATAAAGAGGTAGATTTCTAACAAAAAGGTTTAAAAAACGTGAGTTTGATAAATAATTGAATACTTTTGTATAAAGAGAACCCTTTTGGTATAATGACGTTACCACAATTCTTTACCCGAAAGGAATTCTCTGATGAGTATCATAACACTTTTCTGTAAAATAGACGGCTTTTTTCTGACACATGAAAAATGGATGGCGACACACTGTCTATCCGAGGAAACCCTACCCCTACTTTCTAAATTATAAACTTTTTTCAAACTCACGTTTATTAGGACTTACGCATTAAGACGTTATTCGGACGGGCACGGCGTGCCTGCAGAACATAGCGGGTGAACGCAAATTGCGTAAGTCCTGTTCTATTCTGTTCGTAAAGATTCAATTGGAGACAATGACGACGCTTTTATTGCAGGATACAGTCCAAAGAAAATACCTATTGCAGACGAAAATAGAACCGATATTAATATCCATTGTATTGAAATAGCAGCAGGCCAATTTGGAACGATTTTGACAATCTTAACAGCGAGAAATGCTCCGCCCTCACTCACGAAAACACCAAATCCTACGCCAAATAGACCACCAATACCACACATCACTATTGATTCCATTAGAAACTGAAACAGTATATCTATCTGTCTCGCGCCAACCGCCTTTCTCAATCCAATCTCGCGAGTTCGTTCACTGACAGCGACCAACATCATATTCATAATTCCGATACCACCGACAAGCAGCGAAAAACCGGCGATGCTTCCCAAAGCAATTTTTATCACAGTGCTGATTTTATCAAGCTGCCGCATGCCAGATTTCATATCCCAAGTGACGAAGAAATCATCTTTGTTCCGATGCCGTTTCCGTATTGTTGCTTTGACTTCTTCCATAGCGATTGGAATATCTGATACGTTCTTCGTTTGAATTGATATCATCTCAATCTTATCGGAACCGGTAAACCGCGCCTGTGTCGTTGTAATAGGGATAAAGATTTGCGTACTCAAACTGAATCCGAACCGAAGGTATTGTTGCCGAGGCATCATAGTGCCGATAACTGTCATACGTTCCTTTTCTCGATTGTTCCCCGCGCCTCTTGCAATTTTTATCTCTTTCCCTATAGGCGACTCCTCTCCAAATAGATCTGAAGCAACTTCTGCGCCTAAGACACAAACCTTTGCAGCATTTTCAACGTCTTCATCTGAGATAAAACGCCCTTCTTGGACTTCCCAATCCATCGCTTCAACATAAGTTGCATTCACACCGTTATAACCGGTGCGGACTTCAGCACCGCCTGAGATTTGGGCAAGAACACCACCCCACGCAGGAATACGAGGCATTGTTAGCGTAACAGAAGGGCATTCCGCCTCAATGGCTAAAACATCTTCATACTTGAAGTATTCATTGGAGCGGTTCGCGATCCAAATATCGCCTACTTTTTTGATGTTTATGCAATACATCGTGAATTGGTTTACGCCGCCCTGTTTCTGAGCCTCTTCAAGCACTATTGTTTTCGCCCCATCTCCGATGGCGATCATCGCTAACACAGAAGCTACACCGATGATAATACCGAGCATTGTTAACAAGGAACGCAGTTTGTTTGCATAAATTGCAGCGGTGGCGATGAATAGACCTTCACGAATACGCATGTGTTACGATTCTTTGTGGAGTTTGTATGCGGTTAAACCATTATAACGCTGCGCGTTCAAACCGAAGCACACCGCGATGTTCTGTTCCAACGTAAAACATATCTTCGTCAACGACGAGAGATGTTACAACCCCCGAAATTTCCGGAGCAACTTGTTCCCAAGTGTTTGTATCACTTTGTAAGTGATGGATGCCTTCATCGTTGGCACCGTAAACGGCTTCTCCAGCCGTAGCCAACGATTTGATAATAACAGGCACTCCTGATTTATCGGTAAGCACACGCCAGGTAACGCCATCTTTTGAATTGAAAACGCCTTTGTCGGTTGCGACGTGAACCGCTGAATCCGCAAAGATGACCTGTCCGAAATATTCAATGGTCAATGGAAGGTTCGGCGTAACGTCGTCCCAATTGTCTCCACCATCAAGCGATTGTAAGAGCCGCCCATCCCGTTTACCAACATAGACAGTTTTCCCCGATGCAGCAAGTTTAAAACCGTGCCAAACGTTGTCGCGTGAAAGTTCGATAGTCTCTTCTACACCTGTGTAGAACCATTCAGTTTCACCCAGATTCCATCGGAAGAGTTTATAGTTATATTCCATGTAGAATGTTTCACCAGTGACAGCGAAGTTGCCCCACAACCCTTCCCACATCAATTCATACGCAAATGGGGAATCTGCTTGGACTTGTATCAACTGTTTTAAGAAACGTTCTGCCCCAAAATCAGGGTTCTCTTGTATCAACTCGCTTGATAAAGGATCAACTGTAGAAGAAAGGGTAATTATGACTCCCTGCCCCATTTGCCGTTCGTCTTTGAAATCAAAACTTCTTCCACCTAACACATGGCACATGAGTTTTGTAGAATTAAAAGAGGGAGAGGTTTCTGAGATCGAACTTAACACACTACCGTCAGCAGATAACCGGAAAATAGCGGTAGAACCGCCCCGTATGCCTTTGGCATAGAGCACCCCATCGGCTTCTACCACTTGAACAATGCGTGGTGTTTCTTTCGACAAGCGTCTATTAATTTCTAAGCTAAAGTTAACGGCATCCCACGATCTACCGCCATCGGTTGACATGACGAGATTTGGGCCTACCCTCGCGTAAAGTGCAGCAGACGCATTTGGTGTGGCATCCGCCGCGAAACTCACCAAACTATCTACACGACTCTCAAACCTTATATTAAATCGGTGCCATGTTTTACCACCATCGGTAGAGCGATGAATTCCGGTACTTCCACCCGTATAGAACGTCCTTTCGTCCAATGCCACGGTCCTACCGACACTAAACTGCATAGGCGTAATACCTGAAGCTTCTATGGAGGTCCAAGTGTCTCCGCTATCAATTGAGCGCGCGACCACACCGTCATCCTTCCCTATCAGTAAAAGCGTTGCGCCAGCTGCGAGCAGCGTTATTTGGGGGAGGACACCAATTACGAGCGAAGTATCAGCAGGCGTTATGTCCGCCCATGAATCACCGCCATCAGCGGATCGGAATATCCACCAAGACCGTTTCTCACTTTCCCACAACTGCTTAAAATTTTCTTCTGGTGTTCCATCACCTTCTAAAATATTCACCGAGACAGCGATATAGAGATGATCTTCAGACACCACTAAAGCGTTAACATTCACAATGTCATCTACCGGCAATTGTAAGTGTTCCCAAGTGCCCGCGTTAAGTCGGTAGACCCCAACGGAGGTTGCCGCAAACAGTTTATCGTGCCACACCCGTAATGTGTGAATTCCAGAACGTTCTATTACACGACTGTCCAAGCCGTTGTTTATGTTTGTCCATGAATTGCCAGCGTCATCAGACCGAAAAATGCCAATATCCAGACATAGATAAAAGGTTTCTTCTATTATCATCAGTTCTCGGATATAGCCTTCTGGACAAGGACCGATCGAATGCCATGTCGCTCCGCTGTCAGTTGATGCAAACAATTCATGAGATGAAACAGTATAGAGCGTGTCATTGTGCGCCACTATAGGACCATTATTATGGCTGTCTTGACGCGGAAAATCGGCGTTGACCAGCTGCCATGCTTCCGCACCCGCTGGCAATTTGTAGATACTCCCATCTCCTATAACAGTATAGAGCGTCCTGTCTGCAGTCACAGATAGGGTATTTACTGGATGTCGTATGCCGGGTTCGTTTGTTTGAATCCAATTCATAATATCCTCCATAAGATCGTCTGAACGTTGAAAACCTCCCAAGGTTTGCTGAACTATAGCCTCTTCCTTTATTAACCGCTTTCGGGCGCGATGCAGCCTGCTCTTAATCGTGCTCGGCGATATATCCAAAAAATTACCAATTTCTTCACATGTCATTTCACTGAGGTAGTGAAGTGCTACCGCTGTCCGTTCACGGGCTGGTAATTTTTGAAGGAGATATTCAATGATTTCGCGCTGCTTTTCCGTCGCTAACTTTTCGGTCTGTTCTGCTATATATTGCGCATAGAACAGTGCTTCTATTTCTGCTTTACTCATCGCTTCCAACGATTGCATCGGGATTCTTTTTTCCTCGAACCATGTGAGGAAGCGGCGGGTGGCAATCATATAAAGCCACCCCGAAAACCTGTTTGGATCTCTCAACGTACCGAGTTTTTCGTAAGCCCTGAGAAAAGTATCCTGCGTAATCTCTTCGGCGGCGTGGTAATCTCTAACCCGCCGCCAGACGAAAGCGTGCACCTGTTTCTCATATTTTTTCACGAGAGCAGTGAAAGCAGCTTCGTCGCCACCCAAGATGCGTTCGACGCACTTCGCATCCTCGTTTTTCATCTGTAGCCTCCAATCAACAACATTGGCTTATGACCTGTGACAGATATTATAGGCGCGAGGGTTGCAAATTCGTACTTTTTTGTTTCAAATGTCTTGGAAAGTGCCTTCAGTTCAATAATAGAACGAAGTAGAGGTAGGGAATCAACGCCGAATGCGCGTGTTGCCTTGCAGTGAGAGGCGGCGGAGTTGCGTGGTCAATCGCTAAATCTCAACATGGACAAATGCGAGATAAGCACCTGATAAGAGGACTATAACGAACAGTGTTAACAACAGCATCTCCATCGCTGAGTCGTTAAAATCCTTGCTGAGGCTCAGTGTATCTTCAAATTTCGGGACTGCCGCTGGCAAGACTTTTTTCTCTGTCATGCCTTCAGGGACACCAATAATATGGAGACTCTCCGGATCTGATCTATCAATGTCAACGACAAATTCACGATATTGCTGAGCGTAACGTTCCGCATTATTCACAAATTGCGAATGCCGCGCAAACCCCGTGCCGGCAAAAGATTCAAGGAGATATTGAAGGAGTGTTGCAGTGGAAACTTGAGTGATAGACCGCGCATGTTGCACCTGTGCCATTTGGCTGGTGAGGTATTCTTGGTTTAGACGTTCTGCCATTTCTGCCTTTTCAAAGAAGAATGCGCTCTTCGCTGTCAGTGTTTTCCTGTCTACTTCCTTTGACCAAGCTACATAATTGTATCTATCCCAGATTTCTTCTCGCATTTGGCTATACTGTGTCCATTTTTCATCAGAGGATATTGACGGGGACAGTTCACTCGCGATTGAAGCAAGCGTGCTCGGCATAAAAACGACAAAGGTAACCCAAATCAGTAGGAGTATCATCAGACTCACAGCACTCCGTTGCACACGCGCAGATATTAACAACCCCAAGGCAAGAAAGAAACACGTGTATAGGAGCGCGATAAAGAAGATGATCCCTAAACGTCCCCACGCTTCTGTGTTGAGATGAACAGCACTTGATGTGGAAATTATCAAAAGGTTCATCAACGCCGCAAGCGTAAATGGGATGCTAACACTTATCAAGGCTCCTAAAAACTTACCGATCAATATGGTGTGGCGTGGCACTGAGTTCGATAACATCAACCGAAGGGTGCCGTGTTCGCGTTCACCGGAGATGCTATCAAAAGTGAATAAGAGCGCAATCAAACTCAAGACATAAGCGATGATAAATGCCCAATCCACTTTGGTAACATCTGGTCCAACGCGCTTCCGGTTTATGCTGGCATCGGGATAACTCAGTTGCCAGACGCCTATTATACCGGTGGAGTATACATAAGGACTGCCGCCTTCAATGATGTTTGGCAATAAGCGTTCTCCACCCTCTGCACAGAAATGCAGAGGTGACGGTTTTTTGTAGAGTTTCCCGGGTCCCTGTTGTGTGAGTTTATACAAACTGTCGTCGGTATGAGATGACAAAAGATTCAGCGATTCGGCGACAGCAGCGTTATACGTCTGTATCCGATTTGGATGCTCGTGGAGGTGTCCGATGGCATTGGTTAACATCAATGCTAACAGCAAGAGGACCGTCAGTGCGAATCGGAGACTATTGAGATTGTCGTAGAGTTCACGTTTTGTGATATGTAATATCATTCCTACACCTCACTCCGAACGAAAATCAGGAATATTATTGCGAACAGGACCAGGTTAATCATCAACAGCAGGCATAAATCCGGGAACGCTCGCTTAGCGTTGATGCCGATATCACTTCTTTTAAATGAAAACTGCGGCATCAGGTTCCAGTCGATGTCTCCCTCGGCACCAACGAACCATAGTCTGGACTCAAATATCTTATTGTCGAGATAATAGTCAATGACCGCCTGATGATACCGTTGGACGGCTGTGAAAAAGTCTTGTAGTCCATTTAAGTCAGTGCCTGTCCACGCTTCGGTTGCAGCGTCATATAGACCGACGGGTGAGAACTTCAATAACATCTGCTCGATTTTTGCCGGGCGTGTGTAGAGTGCATCTAATGCTGGCTTTCGGACAAGCCATATCCGTTCTGCGGTGTTAGTAACTTGTGGAACAAAAAAGCGAAGATAATTCTGCACGTGCGGCACCAGCGGTTCAGATTCTGCCTCAAGTGTTTTAAAATTGAAGCCAGTAAGATGGTAATATAGTAAACTCGATGGATAGTCCCCGCCGAGACCGCGAAAAGTATAGCCTTCACCCCGCAAATCAAAATGGTATTTTTCGCCGGGCACCGGGTCGTTGGCAAGATACTGCAACCGATCTCTATCAAATTCTTCCCATATCCGTTTGATTTTATTGTAAGCAGAGAGTGTCGTATCGGGGTGAGGCTCAGTTTTAATCGCTGTCAGAATCATATTTGGATACACCAACACCAAGAAACCCCAAACAAACATCGCAAGCATGAGGGCAGTACTTGTTCGGCGAGTCGCCGCTGAAATCAGCATGCCGATAAGGTAGAACAAGGACAGATAGACAAACGACATAAAAACGACACCACCGATGCGTAGAAAATCATCGATGCTCAGAAAAATAGATGCGGATGTCGTTAGCATAATTAGCACAAGGAGAATACACATCAATAAAGGTATCAGCAGGCATATCATACCGCTAATGTATTTGGCAAATAGGATTTGACCGTGCCGAATGGGGTGCGTCAGCACAAGTCGTAACGTGCCGCGCTCGCGCTCCCCTGCAAGCGTATCGTAGGCAAAGACGAGTGCTAATAGGCTCAAAATTCCTTGAAAAATAAAGACAAGATCG
The DNA here is from genome assembly GCA_003635255.1 of Candidatus Poribacteria bacterium. GTDB lineage: Bacteria > Poribacteria > WGA-4E > WGA-4E > WGA-3G > WGA-3G. Next base: position 11,851 of record PYJC01000076.1, read on the forward strand.
ATCGAAGAGAAGAGATTGAGAAACGGGTTATCCGATCCATGTTTGCCAGCATCCCACAGTGTTGGCACGAAGAAGTGATTAACACCGAGTCTGTTCCCTAATCGTTTGTCTAAACCGACATTAAAGATGCTCAACGGGTTGGGTGAACGATCAATCGTTAGGCGTGCTGCTGAATAGGTTGTTCTTTCCAGCATTTTCTGCCGATTCTTTTTGACTGCGGTGTCGTAACTTGCCAATCGCCGCTCATAATCCCTGATAAGCACAGCAGTCGTAGCAACCACAAGCAACAGCATAATGAAGACAGCTGCCGCAAATCGAAACGTCATGAGGTTGTCGAGGAGTTCTCGGCGAATGAGTGTGATCATAATATTTCCAGGCTAAATAAACTAATGTCGATAGGACTTACGCAGCAGCTTTGTAAGTCCCCCTAATAAGGGTACGCAGCAACTTTGTAAGTCCCCCTGATAAGGGGGATTTAGGGGGTTAAAAGTCAAAATCTACCATCACGTGCTAAATTTACGTAAGTCCTGATGGCATTAGAATTACGAAGATTTGCGCTTACAACGCCAGTGAATTGAATTCGCTCACAGTTCCAATACCTTGACATTTCCCTCTTAAATATCAACGCTGAAGAATTTTAGGAACGCTATAGTAGTCAATACAATTGCTAAGAAACAGAGCAGCAGTAAATCTACTATAGAGTGCCGGAGGGTCTCTGATAAGGGGGTTTCTGTCCTATCTGGTGGCGGGGTAATTTTCTGTGGTTTTGGTTGATTTTGTCGCATTATCTTCGCAAATTGATCGTCCGAAATTTCACTGAAATACTCCGCCTCCAGTTGGTTATAATAACGCGTGCCCGTTTCAAAATAGGTGTCTCTTTTTATTTTTCCAGTCTCGGTTAAATTCATGGCGACATAAATGAGCGAAGCTGTCGGTGTGATTCGCGACAGGGTTTCTCCGACCGATTCTTGCCGCTTTTTTTCACGTTGATAGGCACGTTCTATTTCGCCGATTTGCTCATGAAATTTCTGTCGATATTCGGCATCAATCGGTGCCCTGACTGCCTTGATTTTTTCGTAATCCGTGCCGAGATTAATATCCCCTAAAGCCATTATTTTTGTTACAATCACATGGTCCTTTTCTTCATTGAGGTTATTATTAATCGCTGTTTTTTCCATATAGACACTCTGAATCGCGCGTGTCGGTGCAATAAGTTTAGCAGTGAGAAACCCAACGCGTGGGGCAATCAACACGGCGAGCACCCAGACAGTGAAAGCCACAATGAGTGCCGTCTTAGAATTGTCTAAGTAGGTGGAAATTAAGGTGCCTATTGCAAAAAACACGCCAATGTAGAGCAATGAGACTAAGGTCAAACTGAGCACGCGTAGGAAGATGTCAGATTCACCCAAAGGAAACCCTTGCGAAACAAGCACGAGCAAACCTAACAGAAACGACACTAAAAACGGGACAACAAACACGATATACCCACCAATTAGCTTGCTCCACAAGAACAAATCTCGTGGGAGCGCATTTGCCAAAGTTACCCGCAGCGTTCCGGCTTCTCTTTCCCCAGCAACGGCATCAAACGTGAACAATAGTGCAAGTAGACTGAAGACCGTGCTGACAACAAATAGAAAATCAAGGTTCCCTAAAGCAGAGGAGAGTGAGGCATCCCCAAGTGATGTTGATCCCTGTTTTACACCGTTGCGGGTCATCCCAAGGTAACTCGGCAGCGATTCCGTTAAACCTTTTGCAAACACACTTAAAGGTGCCGGTTCGAGAAAAAGTTTAGAGAATTCTTCATCTGGAGCGGGCGGATCCCGAAGCCAATGAAGCGCATCACCCATTTCTGCAGCCGAGAGTTCGATAGATGCCTGATAATCGACCTGGTTTTGGAGGTAATTACGGTAATTAATGTGCAAGGTAAGCGGCACGAGCAGAAGACACATCACGAGGAGCGCGACGAACCGGACGCTGAGAATATGATGCATCATCTCCTTTTGGATCAATGTCAATAACATGTTGAATTCCTCTTATTTTTTACGGATTAACGTTCAAAACGGAGCACACCACGATGTTCCGTGCCAACGTAAAAGGCATCTCCATCAACAACGAGGGAAGTTATAGCATACGGAATTTCAGGCACAATTTGTTCCCAAACCCCTGCTTCCTTTTCTAAGTGATAGATGCCGTCATCATTCGCGCCATAGACAGCATCCGCTGCTGTCGCTAACGACTTAATGATAATGCTTTCTCCCGCTTTATCGGTAGTTGCGTTCCAAACAGTGCCATCTTTTGAACTGAAAACGCCTCTATCGGTTGCGACATGAACCGTTGCGTCAGCAAAGACAATTTGATTGAAATGCGCAACAGATAGCGGCAGATGTGATTTAAGATCGTTCCAACTATCTCCACCATCAAGCGATTGTACGAGCTGCCCATCCCGTTTACCGACATAGATGATCTCTCCTGAAGCAGCAATTTTAAAACGTTGTGCCATGTTTTCACGTGTGAGTTCGCAAGTTTCTTCGATGCCTGTATCCGACCATCTTGTGTCACCCGGTTTCCAGCGGAAGAGTTTGTAGTTGTACTCCATATAGTACGTTTCTCCACTCACCGCGAAGTTGCCGTATAAACCTTCCAACATCAAATCGTAAGTGAGTTGACGATCGCCTTGTTTTTCACCCAACAGTTTCAGAAAGCATTCTGCCCCAAATTTCGGATTATCGCGTATGATCTGCGTTGATAAATGCTCAACATCAGCGTCTGGGTCTGTAGAGCGGGTAAAGGTAATTTGTCCCTCTTGTCTCGGTAACCGATAAGAATCAAAGGGGAGTGTTATGTCCTTGAACACATGCCACATGAGCCTTCCTGAATCTCGCGAAGGCGGTGTCTTTCCCTCTTCAAAAATATAACCCTCTACAGGAAATAAGCAATTTATGTCTGGATCTAAACGATAGTAAGCCGTCTCGCTATTGCGTCGAATGCCTTTTGCATATAGGACACCCTCGACTTCGGAAATCTTCACAATTAGCGGCGTGTCTTCCCTATCTTTTAGTTTCGCATTGAATTTTGGCACCTCAAGCGTATACCTTGGTCGTAAGATGTCAACAGCAGTCCACGAACTACCTGCGTCTGTTGATTTGACCACACCGCCAGCAACCGTGGCGTACAGCACCTGAGATGCTTTTGAATTTGGACTTGTCTCTAAACTGATTAGGTTATCCACACGGCACGCAAACCTTGTATTGAATCGGTGCCACGTTTGACCGCCATCCCTTGATCGATGGATGCCAGGGATGCCACCGGTATAAAAGGTGTTTTCGTCTAAAGCGACAGCAGAACCGACACTAAACTGCATAGGTGTAATACCGGAAGATTCTGTGGAACGCCAAGTGTTTCCACAGTCCGTTGAGCGAATCACAATGCCTTCCTCTCCACCTATCAGTAAGACGGTTTTTCCAGACGCGAGGAGTTTAATCGTCGGCAATGTTTTCATCATCAGATCCCGGGCATCCGTGGGCGTTACATCTGTCCAGGAATCACCACCATCGGTTGATCGGAATACCCACCACGAATCCTTACTGAGGTCACAGAAATTATGGTAATTTTCTTCTGGCGTTCCGGCACCTTCCATTACATTTACTTCTACGGCGACATAGATATTGTCTTCAGACACCGCCAAAGAACGCACTGCCACAGTATTGTCCACCGGCAACTGTAGGTGTTCCCAAATTCCTGTTTTGAAGCGGTAGATTCCAAGAGAGGTTCCGGCAAACAGCGTACCTCCGCTCAACTGTAATGTATAGATTCCCGATTTCTGTGTGAAGCGGCTGTCTAAACCGTTGTTCATATTTTTCCATGAATTTCCAGCGTCATCAGATCGGAAAATACCTTTATTAAGGGTAACGTAAAAAGTATCTTCCGTAATCAGCAATTCCCTCACATGCCCGTTTGGACAAGGACCGATAGAATTCCAAGTTTTGCCATCATCCGTTGAAGCAAACAACTCACGAGATGGGATAATGTAGAGTGTTCCGTTGTATTCGGCAATGGGAATGTCGCCCTCGGTACCTTGACGCAAAAAATCCGCGTTAACAAGTTGCCATTCATTTTCACCCGCAGGCAATTTGTAAATATTCTCATAACCCGTCACTGCATAGAGCGACCCATCCGAAGTTTTCGTTAATGTCCCTACGGGTGCCGCCACCCCGGGCTCATTCATCTGAATCCACTCCATGATACTCTCCGTAAGATTTTCTGGAAGTTCAAACCCCCCTAATGTTTCGCGAACCATCAATTCTTCCACCCTTAATCGCTTTCTTGCCCGATGCAGTCTGCTCTTAATTGTATTCAATGGTACATCCAAAAACTTGCCAATCTCTTCACAACGCATATCACCAAGATAGTGGAGGGTTATCACAGTCTGTTCATTCTCAGATAGTTTGTTGAGCAGATGTTTTACAACCTTATCCCGTGTTTCATTCGCAATATTCTCGCGCTGTTCCTCAAGATATTGGTTATAAGAAACGCTTTCCATCTCCGCTTCAGGCATAGTATCAAGAGATTCAATCGGTTGCTGCGTTTTTCGTAAATACGCTAAACAGCAATTTCTGACAATTGCATGTAGCCATGCACCGAAGCGATTCGGGTCTCTGAGCGTCCAAAGTTGTTGGTAAACCTTAAGAAAAGTGTCCTGCGTAATCTCTTCGGCGAGATGGAAGTCACCTAACTGCCGCCATGCAAACGCGTGTATCTGTTTTTGATACCTTTTTACCAACGCTGTAAACGCGTTTTGATCGCCATTGAGAATCTGTTGAATTAATGTAACATCGTTACTTTGCATAAGTGCCTCCTAATGGAATTCCCTCTTATGATATAAGGATACATGCAAGGGGCAAAAGGTTGCATGGAGGGCAAATTTTTTCAAAAAAAGTAGTTAGAATATAAAATTTTCTTTAAAATAGGTCTTATAAAAGTAATAGGCACGCGCCGCGTGCCGTAAACAAATTGAAGAGGCGCGATAAATTGCGCAACTACAAATAGAAGTCTAATTATTTCTCTGTTTCATCATAGTTTGTGCTTTTTCAAAATCTTCGGGTGTGTTAACGTTGAAAAATGAATGACCTTCAGAATCATAGGTTTTCCAAATTTCTGGTGCAAGGGTCAGGATATTCGCGCGTTCCTGTAGCGCATGGACACGCAACTCAGATTCCTGTAGCATCAGTTCAATAATAGATAAACAACGTTTAGAATAGGCGGCGCACAACGTTTGAAGAGTAATCTGATCAGTCCTATAGGAGGGGTTTGTAACCCCGATGTCTTTGTTACTACTATAGGTATAAGGCATCACCGCATCATATTCACCTAAAATAGAGATGAGATAGGAGAGGAGTTTCGGTTGTAAAAACGGACTATCGCATGCGACACAGAGTACAGCATCGTACGAAGCGTATGTCAAACCGGTGTAGATACCGCCTAACGCGCCAGCACCTGGGATCATATCGCTGTGCATCGGTAAACCGAAGTGCGCATATTCAGTTAGCGTGTTGGTGATAAGCAGGAGTTCGTCTGTAACAAGGCGCATGTAGCGGATAACATGCGCAATAAGCGGACTGTCGCCGAGTTCTATCAACGCCTTATTCTGTCCCATCCGCCGACTCCGACCACCCGCGAGGATAACACCAGTGGCAGGAGGCGTTTTCTTAGGTACGTTCAATAACATCGACAATTAACTCACCTACCTGTTGCAGACTTTCAACATTAAGCAAATCGCTGCTATCCCGTTTCGAGTGAATCCTCAAAGCAGCACTGCTCACATCACCTGCTGTGAGTGTAACCGTTTCAAACCCGCGGCTTGCAATCGGAATGCTATCCAACCCGACACCGATCGGCAGATAACGATCTGAAACCTGGATGCCGAGCGACTCGCCCGATGCCTGAAACAGGTCTGATAGTCCCCGCGTCGTGCGGGTCGGTGGAATCCCGTAGCGCGTAACGAGGTTAACGCCGTTTCCGACACCGAGTCCATCTAAATTAATAACGTAGGTATTTTCTCGGTCATATTCATCGGCATGCGTTTGGACGTAGCGCAATGCGCCGCACATGCCAAACTCTTCTGCACCAGTGGCGAGGAACGTTATGGGTATTTTCTCGTCGCGTGCCATCACTACGCGTGCCACTTCAAGCATAACGCCGACACCGGAAGCGTTATCGAACCCACCAGGCGAATGGTTCCGCGTCAAATTAATTTGCAAAATCAACAGGCAGAGACCTGTAATCCCAGCAACCCCCCAGACGATGTAATTAGGCAACCAAACGAGCGTAAAGAGTTTAATGAGCAGCAGAGTTGTCAATACGAGAAGCCCGGTGATCGCGATACCGTAAGATATTGCGCGTACAGCAATCGGCAATACTTGTGATTTGGAATCGTAATGTGCAACGAATAAAAAGGCAGGCGTATTACCGTCTTGTTTCGCTCCGTTTTTTGCGATAATGTTTTCTGTCCGATACTTCCTACCGACATCATACAATCCTTCAAGCCGATTTTGCCACTGGGTAAAGAACAGCGCGGTAACAAGGCTCAGTAGGCAAGCGAGGCATAGCAGTAACGGAAATCGTTCACCGAACCACGGCACAAACAAAACGACTGGCACGAAAAGTGCCGAAAGGATGCGCGGCAATACTTCCGCAGGGAATTTTGTAAATGAGAAAGGTTCCCATGAAACCTCAAGCCCTAACCTAGTGAATTGCTCGACGATATAGTCTTGCGCCTCTGCTTCACCCACGCTGTCCACTAATCTCGGAAAAGCGAGTTGTGTGATGTGGTAATATGCGAGTTTTGCATCATAAGCGAGATTCGTATTCATCTGAATTTATCAATCCGTGCCTAACTCAGAGCGGAACCGTCTACCCAAACGCCCTTTGAGGGTTCCGGCAATTTCACGCGCCGATTGTGCGATGTTGTGCAGCTCAGCCGGGTCGTTTTCGAGATCGTATAATTCGGTCACATCGTTATAGTTTTCGATAAGTTTATGGGTTGCTGTCCGGATGCACCGAAAGTTTCGGAGCGCGCTCACAGTCTCAGTGCGATGTGTTTCCGCCTCACCGCGAAGGACAGGCGCGATGGACTTGGCATCAATACGCGGCAACACTGGCACGCCAACCAAGTCGCACATTGTTGGATTCAGATCTATCAGTTCAACCAAACTGTCTGAAATTTGATTGCTCGCGATACCGGGTCCAGCGATGATGAGGGGTACTCTCAGCGATGCTTCATAAGCAACACTCTTGGTGTAAAGTCCATGGTCGCCGAGCATTTCACCGTGGTCGCTGGAATAAATGATATACGTATTGTCAAGCATCCCGCGTTGTTCAAGCGCACGCAGCATTTCGCCGATTTGGTCATCAATGAGTTCCGTCGCGGCGCAATACTGTTGTCGCGTCACAGTAATCTCGTCAGGACTGACATTAACAACACGTCGTTTTACCCATTCCGGCTTTCCGTCCATATTGTCAACGATGGCAGGCGGCATCTCAGCATTCCGATACTTATCGCCATATTCAGTAGGCGGATCAAACGGGTCATGCGGCCCGACGAAACTGACGAACAGATGCCACGGAAAATCATCAGGGATAGTTTCAATAAATTCGGTTGAGCGTCTGCCGATGTAGGTATCGGCAAAATCCTCAGTTGAGAGGACAGAATCGTGAGAACCGTTTTTAATCCAGCCGCCGCTACTGCGTTTTCGGTAGTCTTCGTGGAACGCCTTAAGCACGCCTTTCTCTTCAAGATAGTGAGTATAGGGACCGATAGGTGTCAGTGAGCTTCCGGCGTGCATTTTACCTTCACATTCCTCTGGATGCGTGAATCCCCAACTATAGGTGCGTGGACGATCGCCGTAGCGTCCGTTATAGCCGTCAGGTTTGGCAAGATCGAGTTTACCGACACACCCGACGCGATAACCGTGATCGCGGAGTTGCTGATAGTAGGTCCGCACGGTGGAAGGAAGAAAACTCCCGTTGTCCACAGCTCCCAGTCGAGAGGGTTGCAGTCCAGATGCAAGCGCGATGCGTGATGGCGCACAGACGGGTGCGTTCACTGTGCAATTCGGGAAACTAACCCCGGCTTCTGCTAACCGTCGCAAGTTCGGGGTATTGAGGGCAGTCGGGGCATTCTCAGCTGTTTCGAGATAATCGTATCGGTGCTGATCCGACATAATAAAGAGGACATTAGGTCTATCGGTTTTTCGGGTCATCTACAAATACCTTATGGGAACGCTTTGGTAGCATACTGTATGGAATTTCTCACCTTCTGATTTAGCATCATTATAGACGGTAATGTCCTCATTTTCAACTAAAAAATCGTACGGAAACAGACGCAAATTTCTTGCCAAAATCCACTAAGCATGTTATTATGTCTCCATAATTCTCAAAAAGGAGACCAACATGGCAGTTTTTCTACATACACGCGTTCGCGTCAGCGATCTTGACGGTTCTATCGACTGGTACTGCGATCACTTAGGATTTAAAGTTCTCAGTCGGAGTGATAAATCCCCGGCAGGCAACCAGATCGTGCATCTTGAACTCCCCGGCAACGCGCACACGTTAGAGTTAACCTATTCACCGGATTTTGAACTTCAGGTCCAAGAGGACCTGATGCACTTCGCTATCGGTGTACCGGATATCGTCGAATTTTGCGATGGATTAGAGAAGGCAGGATTGGAAATTTGGCCCGATGAATGGCGTGATCAATTCACATCCGGTGGCATGAAAATGGCGTTCATCACCGATCCGGACGGCTACGAAGTCGAAATTTTAGAACGCGCAGATGCCTCTGGTGACCCGCTCGATGTGCTTGACGAATCTTAGGCGTAGGGCCAGAACTGATTCCACGCCGTCAGCCAATCTTTCGCTCGGCTTTCAACGGTGACAGGACCCGTTATTTTAATCCCTTGTCGTCCTTTGAATTCTGCAAGTTTATCGACGCTTCCGAGTTCGATTTTGATTGTCGTTGGCGCATCAGGGACGTAAGGTTTAACACGCGTTAAATCTGTAAGTGCTTCTCTCGCCGCGTCCTCGATCAATTGACGGGCACGGACGGGTGGGAGTTGTCGTGCGCTAAATCGACTTAATCCCTGTTTAACCGCGACCGTAGGCAGTGCGTCGCCGAGGAGTTCTTTGGCTTCTCGGCAGACTGCCGCGTCGCCTGTGACAAGTGCCACAGGAACCCCGTATGCACCGTTGAGTGCAGCGTTCACACCCGTTTCACCCACTAAATCGTCGTTAAACCAGAGATTTCGGTATTGCACACTGGAAATGGTATGGCAGAGCACACCATCAGGCGTACCATTCCGGGCATGCATACCGATAAGTAGGCACGCATCGCAACCGTCCTCCCACATATCGTCATAGCGACCCCATCCGTGATGTGCCACCCATTCACAATCGGGATGAATTTTATCAGGGATAAGCGAATTAAAAGTCCAGCCTTGTCCTGCGCCGTGGCAATCCACAACAACGATCTCTGTCGCGCCAGCGGCTTTGGCACCCCGCACCGCTGCGTTAATCTCTTCCGTATAGAGGTGTCGTCCTTCTTCAAACATCGCCGCACCGCCGTTCACCTGATCCCACACAACGATACCACTAACACCTTCCATATCCGACATGATAAGCACTCGCACGATTCCACTCCCTCTTTCTGATGGATTTCATAGGTTTCTTCTCAGTATAAAGCCACACTCTTTAAAACACAAGTAGAAAATTAGAGCCTGTCACACAAATCATGAGACTGACGTAAATCCATATCTGGTAAGGCTTGAAACCTCAACAGCAAATCAATGTTTGACATACGTCTGCTATTGTGATATAATTTTGCTTGTTGAAAATGTGAACTTTATAGAAAACTGGTAGATACACAACTTAAATTTGCTGATATGGATACAATAAAAACAGAAGTCTACAATATTTTAGAAGGTGCGATCCACGCCGCTGTTGCGGCAGGAGAGATTGCTATATCCGAAGTACCCACTATTCCGTTTTCACCCACCAAAACGCCTGAACACGGTGATATCGCTACACCCATTGCATTGGGACTCGCCAAACACGCGCGGATGGCACCCCGCAACATAGCCGAAATAATTGTTTCACATATAGATCCGGATGCCCATCCTGTTATCCACCAAATTGATGTCGCTGGCGCAGGTTTCATCAACATCCATCTTTCCGACAATTATCTCTATGACACCCTCCAAACGATTACAGAGATGCAGGCAGCTTATGGTACTTGCGACAAAGGTGTCGGAAAGCCTGTCCAAATAGAGTTTGTCAGTGCTAATCCGACGGGACCGCTTAACATCGTTAGTGGACGTGCCGCAGCAGTTGGGGATACACTCGTTAATCTCCTAAATGCTATCGGCTACAAGGCGATACGTGAATTCTATGTCAACGATGCCGGTGGTCAGGTCCAACGGCTCGGTGAATCCATTGAAGTCCGCTACCGACAGGCACTCGGTGAAGAGGGATTGGAGATTCCAGAGGGTGGATATCAGGGAGAATATATCCGGGAGTTCGCACAAACTATTGTTGAAACGGAAGGTGATACGCATCTCCAACGTAAAACAGATGAACGGGTAGCACTTTTCCGAGACAAAGGGATTGCGCACATCTTAGGACAACAGAAAGCATCTTTAGAACGTTTCGGGGTCAATTTTGATGTTTGGTCAAGTGAAAAGGCGATTCGTGAAAGTGGGAAACCTGAGGAAATCATCCAACGCTTTCAAGAGAAGGAATACCTCTACGAGGCAGAAGACGCGACATGGTTTCGGATGACGGATTTTGGCGACGATAAGGACTGCGTCGTCATTCGGCGCGATGGCGAATATACCTATTTTGTACCGGATGCCGCTTATCACCGGGATAAGTTTGACAGGGGTTTCACAACAGTTATTGATCTCCTTGGACCCGATCATCAGGGGCATATTAGCCGCCTCAAAAACTTTGTGAAAGCACTCGGTATGCCCGATGACTGGCTCGAAATCTCTGTTATTCAGCAGGTCAATCTCGTCGATGCAGAAGGCAACCGGTTAGATATGTCGAAACGGCGCGGGCAGTTTTATACGCTTGATACACTCATTGACGAACTGGCAGAAACTGTTGGTGAGCAATTCGCTGTAGATGTCGCCCGTTATTTCTTTTTGATGCGCGCCAACAGCACGCATCTCGATTTTAATATGGAGTTGGCAATTACACACGCCAGCGAGAATCCGGTCTTCTATATTCAGTATGCGCATGCTCGGTGCTGTAGTATCTTTGAGCAAGGTGCTGAACAGGGAATCATCCCAAAGCCTATAGAAGAAGTCTCTCTAAAACAGCTGACTGAACCGATAGAACACGAACTGATCCGCAAGTTAGCCGAATTCCCATCAATTGTACTCCTGAGTGCGGAGACACGTGAGGCACACCGTGTCCCACATTATCTACATGAACTCTCGGGAATTTTTCATCCGTACTATAACCAACACCGGGTCTTGGATCCAGCAGATATGGAAAAAACGTGCGCACGGCTGATTCTGATCCAATGCGTGCAAAGCGTATTGAGAAATGGACTGACACTTCTGGGTATCTCCGCCCCAGAATCAATGTAAGAGTAGTTGTCAGTTGTCAGTTATCAGTTACAAGAGATTTTTGATAATCCCAAACCCTCTTTCTGAAAACTGAAAGGTTTTTCGGAGAAAAACCGTACTGATAACTGATAACTATTATAGGAAAAAATATGGCAAAAGATTATAGACAAGTCGATAAGGCACATGTGTGGCATCCGTTGTTTCAACATCAACGCCTTGAGGAGACACCGTTAGCGGTTTATGAATCGGCGCACGGGACAACGGTTGTGGACGCGGAAGGACGCGAGTACTTAGACGCTTACTCTGCACTCTGGAATGTCAATGTCGGTTACGGCAGGCAAGAGATCGCAGACGCAGTCTATGAACAGATACAGAAGTTGCCTTACTATCCACACTCACAGATTAACGTTCCCGCAACGATGTTAGCGGAGCAACTCGCCGCTTGCCTTCCGGGTGATTTAAACCACGTCTATTTCTGCAACAGCGGTTCGGAAGCGAACGAAACCGCCATCAAAATTGCGCGGCAGTACGGCAGACAAACTTATCCGGGTGAGAATCGCTACAAGATCATCAGTCGCTATCGTGGGTATCACGGATTTACATACGGAGCGATGTCAGCAACCGGACAGGCACGAAGAAGGAAGGCATTTGAACCACTTGTTCCAGGGTTTTTACATGCACATCCACCCTACTGCTACCGATGTCCCATCGGATTAGATTATCCATCCTGTGGCACTGAATGTGCCGACGAAATTGAACGGATGATCCAATGGGAAGGTCAAGAAACTGTAATTGGTGTTATCGCGGAACCTATCATCGGTGGTGGAGGTGTAGTCGTTCCACCAGACGAATACTTCCCAAAACTACGGCAAATTTGTGATGATTACGGTTTACTTCTCATACTTGATGAAGTGATTACCGGATTTGGACGGACTGGAAAGATGTTCGCATGTGAGCATTGGGATGTACAACCTGACATCATCACACTGGCAAAGGGGTTGACGAGTGGGTATCTGCCACTTGGGGCCTGTGTCGCTTCAACGAAGGTTTTCAACGCATTTCTCGGAGATGCCGATGAAAACAGGGAGTTCGCTCAGGTCTGTACTTATGGCGGACACCCAGTTGCATGCGCTGCGGGGGTCGCGAACCTGAAAATTCTCCAAGAGGAACGCCTTTGGGAAAATGCGGAGAAAGTCGGGGCGCGTCTACTCTCGAAGTTAAAGACACTATGCACACTTCCCATCGTTGGTGATGTACGCGGTAAAGGGTTAATGCTCGCTGTGGAGTTCATTGAAACTGATGGGGCACATCTCGAAACGGCAAAGACAAACCGAATCATAGGACAGTTACGAGAAAAAGGGATCATTGTCGGGAAAATCGGTCATGCTGTTGAGGAACCAGAAAACATTATTTACATAGCACCACCGCTTATTTTGACGGAAGCGGAAGCAGATAGAATCTTTGAGGTGCTACACCAAGTACTTGTCCAATAAGAATTTTAACTGATGTCGTTTAGCAACCGATATTTTGTCGGGGTGAGTGGCGAGTGCGTATTGGAGTGCAGTTGAACAGGCACAGGCCCGTTCTTCCTCTGAGATTTTGGCGACAGCCGCTCGGACGATTTTTTTGGAAGTTTCAACGTTGAAACGGACATTATCAAGGATCATCTCGGTTGTCACGTTATCGTGCTCAGGGTGCCAACAATCGTAATCGGTAGAGCATGCGAGAACAGCGTAACAGATTTCAGCCTCGCGCGCGAGTTTGGCTTCAGGTGCCGCGGTCATCCCAATAATGTCAAACCCGAAGTGTCGGTAGAGTTCGGACTCAGCCTGTGTTGAAAACGCCGGTCCTTCCATACAGATGTAGGTGCCGCCGTTATGGACGTTGGCCCCGACTTCCGCAGCTGCTGTGGATAAAAGCGCGCTGAGTTGTGAGCAGAAGGGGTGTGCGAGACTCACGTGAGCAGCGATACCGTCGCCGAAAAAGGTCGATTTCCTGTCTTTGGTGTGATCGTAGAGTTGGTCCGGCACAACAAAGTGGCGAGGTTCAATATCTTGTCGTAGGCTGCCGACCGCACTGACAGAGATAAGCCATTCGACATCTAATGATTTTAGCGCATAGATATTGGCACGGACATTAATATCAGAGGGAAGCAATCGGTGACCAACACCGTGTCGCGGTAGGAAAACGACGGGTTTTCCATCAAGGTTACCGAGAATAAGGGCATCGCTGGGTTTACCAAACGGAGTTTCAACTTCGATTTCTTCGATATCTGTTAAACCTTCCATCTGATAAAAACCGCTGCCGCCAATAATTCCGATACGCATTTTTTGTCCTTTCGCAAAATCCGAATAGACTGATGTCTATTCTTCTGACAACTAATAACTGACGACTTTAACCATCAACTCGTCTGCTACGTTTTTCAATGGCACGCGTTGATGATTAAAACTATTCAATATGGCACTATTACACTGTGATAATTTAACACTTGAGGGAAAATCCAGTTCCGCCGTTGCGACTTACATCCGGGTGAAGGAGCTTGACCTCGTTTTCGATTTAGGCAGATGTCCGATGAATTTTATCGGAATTGGTAATGTCTTTATTTCCCACTTTCATCTTGATCACTATTTTGGGCTGCCTATCTATATCAGCCAACGTTGGCTTTCGGGGATACCCCCGGGAAACATCTATGTCCCGTGGCGAGGTTCTAAGCAGCTGATGCATATTCTCGATAGGATCTCAGCATTAGACACAGGCAGGAGTTGGTCATACCAAATTACACCGGTGCGAGTAGGCGAGGCAATTCCGTTCCGGCAGAATTTAGTCGCACACATTTTGCCGAGCAACCATAGTGTGCCTGCGGTCTCTTATTTGATCTGTGAGGTTCGGAAGAAACTGAAACCGGAGTTTCAGCATCTCTCAGGGCGTGAAATCGCGGCGTTGAAGCAATCAGGGGTCGAAATAACGACCGAGGTGCAATTGCCCTTAGTTGCCTACCTTGGCGACACTCGGAGCATCCCGATTGATGCGCATCCGTTACTGAAGCAGTGCAAAGTGCTAATTTGTGAATGCACATTTATCCTACCGGAACATCGGATACGTGCCAAAAAGACAATGCATTTACACCTTGAGATGTTGCCCACAATGTTAGCCAACATTGAGAGCGAGCATATCGTTCTAACCCACTTTTCCCGACGCTATACGCCAGAACTTATCCGACAAAAAGTTTACAATTACTTACCACCAGAGGAACGTTCCCGCGTTCAACTGTTTCTTTAATGTGCTGTCCACAAACAACTGTCAACAAAACGTATGGCAGAAGCGAACGTTTCCGTCTAAATGCTGAAGGCCGAATTAGTGGTGAGAACGCTTGATTTTGCCCCACGTTGTTGTTAGTTTATTTAAAGCCTCGACGGCGAGTCCTTGTGTAGCGAGTTTCATAATTTCATCTTCGGATAAGGCTCGATCAAATATCATCACCTTGTCAATGATACCTTTGAAAAAGCGGTTGCCGCCACAACAGTCAACCCAACCGATATTTAGGACACCAATTTCTTGTTCGATATGCGGAATATCGTTAATCCCTTTCGTCAATCCGTCGGCATCGCTATAGATGTAAAGCGTGGCATGTTTCGGTTCAATTGCCATTGCAGCGAGTGCCCACTCTTCCATTGGGACCTCTGGTCCGCCATCCCATCGCCACGTTTCCGCGGAATTGTTGTTCCAGACGTAATGGAGCAGGTCGTTGTCTCCAAAGATGAGTTCAGTCGCAGTTGGTGTTCGAGAACCGACGATCCCCGCCCAAGCAGAAGCTTTCCATCCGTTAATCCAAGCGGCATAAGTCGCCGTTTCGGTAATAACTTTGTATTTAGGAATATGGATCTTCTGTGAGCCACCATCTAATTCAACACCTTTTCCCACGCGTGCTTTTACCCAATCGGGGTCTCCGATGACTTCTCCATCGTGTTTACCAATGCTATCGGTAGCATCGCCATCAAGGGGCCAATAATTGATTAGCCCATCACTGAGATCAGCGGTGGCAGAGACACTGAAAAACAGAACGAGGCAGAGCGATAGGAATATACAACGCAGCCGCCATGCAGCACAACAATCAGATGAAACTTCGCTCTCAAACATTTCTGTAAACATGGTGTTCCCCTTACCTACGCGGAGCGGTTTCAAATTTGCCATTAAAGATATAGGGTCAGATTGTGTTTGTAGAGGCGAGTCCGTATGCTATTCATTTTCGTGCATCAATGAACGATAGCGAAAGCCCGGGAACTCGCTCTACAGCACACAACGAACATTTTCTCCTAAGGCAACATAGGGAAACCGAGACATAGAAAGATGGTTCCCCTAAAATTAGGGTTAGCTGCCCATGCCGGGATGGGAACTTGCATCTTCATCGGACGTACCGGCTTCCTGTTCTTCATAGAACTTGTATCCGTCTTCATCTTGGTCAAGTTCAAATTGGCGTACAATTTGCTCCGCTTCACGAAGATAGGGTGTATCTCCCTTTGTGATGCTCATATAGGCTTTGAATTGTTCATAAGCAGACCTGAATTCACGGATGGAGCGATAGCAGACCGCTTGTTGGTAAACAGCCTCGTTCCGCCATGTAGACTCTGGCGCGTTTTCAAATAGCGCTTCATACGCCTCAATCGCGCGTTCGTATTCACCGCTCTGCTGATAGAGGGTGCCGATACGATAGAGGGCATCTGCGGCGGCGAATTTCTTATGCGACAGGTCGCGTGCCAACGTCTTGTAGGCATTGACAGCACGGGGGTAGTTGCGAAGTTTCTCCCAGTTCCCGGCGATCTGTTGGAAATTTTGAACGACCTGATCACCATATCCCATCACCCACATATCAGCTGGGGTAATTTTTCGTCCAGTTTTCCGGTATTCTACCGCCTTCTTATTGCGGTATTTATCGATTTCATCCATCAGGAACTTAATTTCTGTCAGAATTTCGTTTGTCTGCTTTAGGAGCGTTCCGGCTTGCGATGCTTCATAAGAATCGGGAAATTTCTCCGTGACACCGACGAAAGCGGGCCAGCCGCCCTGATAATCATAAAGCGCGTAAAAATAGACGTTACCCACTTGGAATTGCGCCTGTGGTGCTTTGGAGTGTTCAGGAAATTCTTCAATCAACCGTTCATAGTGACGGATGGCTTCAGTGTAATTCTCTAAATTTTCATAAGCACGTGCGACCTCATAGAGTGCCTCTGCAGCAATATTAAAGGTCTCGTCTGTCGGTTCATTATCGTAAATCGCCTTATATTTTTCGTATTCAGCACGCTTTGCCTTAATGACTTCGCGGTTTTTCTTGATATTCGCCATACCACTTTTTGCTTCGTTTGCGTAATATCTGGTAGGATCTAAGGCAACGATGGATTGGTAATGCTTGGTCGCACTATCCCAATCGTAGCGACGCTTATAGATTTTAGCGATTTGATAATGTGCGCGCTGTGCGTATTTCCCTTTCGTATCGCGTTCAATGACCTCTGAATAGAGTCTTATCGCTTTATCGTAAAGTTCCTGCTGCTGCTTACGATTTTTCTCCATCTTTTTCGGGTACTCGTCGCGCACTTCCATAATTTCTGCCGCATCAAACGCACTATCGGCGTTCTGAAGTTGGACACCGAGCGGAACGATACTAATGCTGCCCTGCCTGCACCCGAGGATTGTCACCGCGAGAAAAGCAAGGATGAGAAAACGGGTCCGATCTATTTGGAGACCGAAGTCGTATGGGAAACGATTCATGGCGAGTCCTCCTCAGGTCAATAGAGATGTGATGATGTCTTTTCAGCCAAAGCACCCTGACTGACCGGCATTCCGTTCATCATTTTCTATATTATACCAAATTTATAAAAGATATTGATACTTTTTTAATTTTTTCGCAAAGGTGGACAGTTCTCATCTCAGTTGTTGGCAGGGAGATCTGAAATCTTGCCAGCAAATGCGAGAGGGTTATCCGTATAAAAAAGAAGAACACGCGATTGGGAAATCAAAGTTATAGGAGAACCGAAGGGCTCTAACTGAAGATATGAAAGACTTGACAAACATCTGCAAATATGTAAAAATTGAACCCATCTAAAGCGATTGGCATTATAATCGTAGGATGACTTGTTTAATCAGGACTTACGCAAATTTAGCACGCGATAGTAGACTTTTTAGTTCTAAACCCCCTAAATCCCCCTTATCAGGGGGACTTTAAGAGGAAATGCGTAAGTCCTATTAATACAGGCTTGCAGTGTGAAGGTTAGTAATAGCAAGGAGGCAAACATGGCGCATTCTGATTATAAAATTGGTGTTGTAGGGGTAGGTAGAATGGGGGCGAATATCGCCCGACATCTTAATGACGAAGGGTTTGATGTCGTTGCTGTGTACGACGTGGCGAGCGAACGTGCACAAGAACTCGCAACAGAAATCGGAGCAACAGCAGCCGGAGAACTCGCGAAAGTTACGGCACTCGCGGATTATATCATTACTGTCGTTACGGACGACGCGGCGATGCGGACAATTTTCTCGGACGACGCGGCAGATAGCCTGCTTCAAGGTGCTTCTGGCAAAGTCTTTATTAATTGCGCGACAATCAGTCCTCAGGTCCACGTGGATGTCGAACAACTCGCAGCGAAACATGGTGCGGAGAGCCTCGAAGGGTGTATGGCGAGTAGTATTACGCAGGCGCGAGAAGGCACCTTATACCTCATGTGCGGGGGTAAAAAAGCGACATTTGATAAAGCACTTCCAATCTTGGAATCAATGAGTGTCTCGCTCCGTTATATCGGTGAAGCTGGGCAGGCAGCACAGGTCAAGGCACTCGTCAATATGGTGATGAACATCAACACTGCGGGACTCGCTGAAGGACTCGGCTTAGGTGCAGCACTTGGATTGGATCTGGCAATGTTGCAAGAGGTTTTCGCACAAACCGGTGCAAACTCGCGTGTCTTGGAAACCGATGGAGAGGACATGGAAGCACGTGATCACGAGTGTTATTTCTCATCTGCGCATGCCTCTAAAGATTCAGGCATTGCCATTGACTTGGCAGATGCCGAGGGTATTTCTCTTCCCCTTGCGAAAGCAACGAAAGCGCAGTACGATCGGATGATTGAACTCGGACTCGGTGATTTGGATAAGTCTGGTATTGCTGAACTCACTTTCCCCGGACGCGGTCCAGAGAATTAAAAACGTTTGAATTCTTAGTCCTGGTCGCGAATTAACCAGAAACCTGCTCGAAATGAAATGGAGAGCAGCGCGGAGGTCCATAGTTAAAAAACCATGCTCAGAGGTGTAATCCTTGCGGGCGGATTAGGTACCCGTTTGTATCCACTCACTAAAGTTACCAGTAAGCATCTGCTGCCAGTCGGCAACGAGCCGATGATTTTCCACAGCGTCAAACAACTCACGACAGCAGGAATTACAGATATTCTTATCGTAACGAATCCAGAATATGTTGGAGATTTCGTAAACGCGCTTGGAAGTGGGAAAGACTTCGGATGCGAGTTCACCTATCGGGTGCAGGAGGAAGCGAAAGGTATCGCGCATGCGCTTGCGCTGGCAGAAGGGTTCGCCAGTGGCGGTAAAATCGCTGTTCTGTTAGGTGACAATATTTTTGAAAACTCAATTCAGCACGCGGTCCGTGATTTTGATACCCAACAGAGAGGTGCCCGGGTTCTGCTCAAACAGGTGCCGGACCCCGAGCATTACGGTGTGGCTGTTTTGAATAGGAATCACAGGATCGTCGCAATTGAGGAGAAGCCGGAGTATCCGCAAAGTGACTACGCCGTAGTAGGTGCCTATTTTTATGACACGTCTGTGTTTGACATCATCCGCACGGTTGAACCCTCAGCGCGCGGAGAATATGAGATAACTGATGTCAACAACGCCTATATTCAGCGTGAGGAACTTGAATACAGTCTTGTACACGGAAAATGGGTTGATGCAGGAACTACCTTTGACTCGCTCACCGAAGCGCATCAGATTCTGCTGAGTTCCTCGGATTGGTAGTAGCAAACCTGCATCCCTTCTCCGGTGCCATGCCCCCGAAGGGAGTTGTCATTAATAACATAGAGAGGCAAATGGGCAAAAAACCGATTCTATCCATCGTGGTCCCGGTTTACAACGAAGAAGACAACATCCGTCCGTTGTTTGAAAAGATTCAAACGGTATGTGAGGCAATTGGCGATGTTTATGAAGTGTTATTCGTGGACGATGGCAGTAAGGACAAAACTTTCTCGGTGCTTTCAGAACTAAGCGAACAGGAAGCGCGATTGTCAGTCATCCGATTCCAAAAGAATGCTGGACAGACAGCGGCGATGGCGGCGGGTTTTGAATTCGCGCAAGGTGAACGGATTATCAGTATGGACGGGGATTTACAAAACGATCCGAGTGATATTCCGAAGCTGCTTGAGAAACTCGACGAAGGTTACGACTTGGTGTGCGGATGGCGCAAAGAACGACAGGATAAATTCTTGACGCGGCGCGTGCCATCTGTTATTGCGAATTGGATAATCGGTAAAGTGACGGGGGTCCCGATCCATGACAATGGATGCTCGCTTAAAGCGTACCGTGCCTCGATTATTAAACAGGTACGGCTTTATGGAGAGATGCACCGATTTATTCCTGCAATGTCTACGGTCGTTGGCGCACGGATTGCTGAAATTGTTGTTTCGCATCACCCTCGACGTTTCGGAGAAAGCAAGTACGGGCTTGGAAGAGTGTGGCGTGTGATGTTGGATATTATTGCCTTCAAGTTCATTATTTCTGTCTTCACGTCGCGCCCGAAAACACAGGAACCTAAAAGTCTCTGGCAACGGTTATCAGATGTCCTTTTCAACCGGAAGCAGCGAGCATTCCGTGCTGCAGCGATTTTAAGTCTCCCATTTTTCATTTTAGGTCGTATTCTATTTGGGACTGCGAACATTGCCTCATTTAGCTGCTTCGGTTTAGCTATAACTTTATTGGTGCTTGGATTGCTGACAGAGAACAAAATTCAACAGGCGAAACAACAATCTCCTGAGTTGGGAAAACTCGTCCGCTTTTTTATTTTTCGATGTAGGCGGAGACCCGTTCGACTTTTTGGTCCCATCGGCGTGATATTACTGATACTTGGCGGTGTTTTTTTTATTCCACAGATGGCTTCTCTTTCGGCGCGCGTGTTGAACATTGCAATGCCAAATTTGAGTTCTATTTTTATGACTACCGGTATTCTGATGTTCTGCTTTGGTCTCTTCGGTGAACTTATAGCGTTTGCGAATGCGAAACGGGTAAAAGAGTACGTTGTTGAAACATTCGTCAAGGTACCCACAACCTAAAGGTTGGGGCTTGTGCTTCGTCGCAACTGCGGTGTTCTCAGAGAGTCCACCGTCTTACTGTCGCTCCACAATAGCGCCCAAGCACGCTATGCACCGAAGTGCCTGATCTTATGATACATGTGATTTTTCAACGGGTGCGGTTTTTATGCCTGCTACCCTATACATGCAACGGATGCCCGAAGGCTTTGTCAATATAGAGACGTGCGAGGCTTTTACGTGATTGGCTCCATTGACGAGCGTTCCGACGACACCTCAATCACAACCGATGCCGAACACTATCTCTTTAGACCTATTATTCAGACAAAGGTTTATTTTTTTTTCAAGTTATTCGCCGTCTACATCCCGCGAGAAGAAACATCCAAGCAAAAACACTAAAGCATGGGGATTTGACGCGGGAGTGTTAAACGCTAACAACGAGGAGACCTTAGTGAATAGCCCTTCAGGGTGCAATACTTGGCAGAATTGGCGAAGCGAATTTCCGGTAACTGAAACTTACATCTATATGAATCACGCCGGTGTTGCACCGTTATCGCGCCGTGTGCGAGATGCGATGGCAGGATTCATGGAAGATGCCACGTTTCACGGTGCAGTGCACGCTGATGACTGGGCAGAAACAGCAGAGATATGTCGTACACGCGCCGCGCGACTCATTAATGCGGATGCTACCGAAGTCGCCTTTATGAAGAATACGACGCAAGGTATTCTTATCGCTGCAAACGGTATCGACTGGCAGGCGGGTGACAATGTCGTCACAACAGCGGTTGAGTTTCCTGCGAATGTTTATCCGTGGTGGAGTTTGAAGGAACGTTACGGTGTCAACACGCGCATGGTGCCGGAACGGGATGGATGTATCTACATTGAAGATATTGCCGCTGCGATGGATGCACGGACGCGCGTTTTAACAATTAGCCATGTGGAATTCGCTTCTGGCTTCCGAAACGATATTGAAGCACTCGGTGCATTGTGCCGCGAACGCGACATCTGGTTTGTTGTGGATGCTATTCAGAGTCTCGGTGTGGTTGAAGTGGATGTGAAGTTGTGTAACGTGGATATTCTCGCTGCCGATGGGCATAAATGGTTGCTTGCACCGGAGGGCGCGGCACTATTTTACTGTGCCGATGCAAGACGAGAACAATTAATTAACACGAATATCGGTTGGGCAGGTGTCGTAAATCCGAGAGATTTCCTCAATTACGACTTGACCCAGAAACCCGACGCAACGCGTTTTGAAGAAGGGTCTTATAACAGCGTTGGGTTATATGGACTCAGCGCAGCGATTGATTTATTGCATGACATCGGTATCCCCGGAATTGAGGCACGCGTTTTGGAACTCACGGCACACTTAATAGATGGCTTGCAGGCGAAAGGCTATCGTGTTCTCACACCAAAAACAGATTCAGAACGAGCAGGCATTGTTATCTTTGAAAGCGAACGGCACACACCTGCTGAAATCTATGAATTGCTTCACACCGAAAACATAATCACAGCAGAACGCGGGAATGGTGTCAGAGTCTCACCCCATTTTTATAATACAACATCCGAGATTGAACGTCTGCTTGAAGTACTACCGGAGGTTTAACGTGTAGCGAAGATACTCAAGCATTCAAACTAAGGAAAAAAAATTGGAAACCATACATACAGAAGAAAACATTCAAGCGGGTGTAGTGAGGACTGTCTTAACAATCTGCCTATTGCTTACCCTTGGATCTTTACTGATGCTCAGTGCTTGTACAATGCCGGGGGGCAATCAGAAGGTTAGTAAGATTCGTCTCTCTATTCAAAATACGTTACCCATCAAGCGGGAAAATGTCCCGATTATATTGACTGGGTATCAACTCCGAAAGGTGAACCCCGATTTCTCATTTAAAGCCTATTCTGTTGTTGCTGGAAAAGCACCGCGGGAAGTAATGATTCCAGCGCAAGCGGATGACTTGGACTATGATGGTGAACGCGATCAACTCTGTTTCCTGATAGATTTGGGACCGGAAGAGACAAAAGAGGTATCAATCCTTTACGATCCAACTGTTAAGGCGACATTGACACTCGACATCAACAAGCAGACGCGTGCGGCAATTTTTCCCGAACTGGATGCTGTCGCGGCTATGGAATCCAATTTAATCGCGTATCTGCTGAAACCGAACGGTGCCTTCACTGCGTATGGCAAAAAGCGAGCGGAATACTTCAGTATGGATGCGATGTTCCAACCTGAGTTAGACCAAGCTGAGTTGGACAGAATGCCGCTCTCACCCGAACTCAGGCAACACTTTGAGAGTAATGATATATCCCTCTCCCAACAAGTTCAGATAGAGATACAGAAACCCGAACAGCAGTGGGTCGTCCGAGATCTTGAGAACCAAGAGACCTACTTCATTCGCAAATCGTCCGGCAGCGAGGTGTCCGATCTCGGTCAGGAAACACAGATGGATGGAGAGTTAAAGGTTGTCAAATCGATTGGTTTATCCCTGAACGCGCTTCTCAACCCGGAGACCACCGAAATGGTGGCACTCAACTCCCTTGAAGGTTTAATAGGCTGCGGTGGGATAGCACTCTGGGATAAAGAAAAAGCGGAAATGATGCCACTACCCGCTGAAGGAAACTATGTCCGGATTCTCGCCGACGGTTCTATCCGTTCTGTTGTTCAAAGGATTGTACCGGAATGGAACATTGGGGGTGAGACTCGTCGATTAACCTCAACAACCTTCATCTATGGTGAAAATCCGTGGATTGAGCATCACATCCATATTGATGGAAGTCTGCCTACGGGTTATGCCATCGCCACAGGGATCCCGCATTTGGAGGGTGGTTATAAAGAGGACAAAGAACAAGGTTGGATATGGAGTTGGGGAACAGATCCGAGGGGCATAGACACGCTCGGCATTGCACTCATTGCTCCAGCGGGTCGCGACACAGATGAAACAAGCAGGTCCGAGAAAGCCGACTTGTTGCCGGTCATCCTAACGCCTGATGCGGACGGTAGACTCAACTATCGGACGCTCGCCATCTGGGGTGGTGGTATTGACGGAATTGAGACCGAAACAGCATTCGCCGAACACCTCCAACGTACAACGACTGCGTTGAACACGCCGCCACGTATCAAGTTCTTACCGAAAGAAGAAGAGTAGGGGCGAGGTAACCTCGCCCCTACAACTGGAGAAAAGTATGCTCATTAAGGAAGAGTGTCTACAACTCATCGCAAACCAACGCACAGATGAAATCGTTGTCACAACGATGGGAACCACAGTGCCGTGGGGCAAAATATCGACACACTCGTTGGACTATGCCTCCGTCGGAAGTGCGATGGGACACGCTGCTGATTTCGCACTCGGCATCGCGCTTGCCAAACCGGATAAAAAAATAGTTGTGCTCAACGGGGACGGCAGTATGCTAATGTGTTTAGGCACATTGGCGACGATTACTGCGCTGAACGCACCACCGCCGAACTATCTCCTCTTTGTCTGTGACAACGGAACCTACGAGGTTACGGGCAATCAACCTGTACCTGCGGGTAACGCTGGTTTTAGCTGGTCGATGATTGCAAAAGGTGCCGGTTTTGAACGAGTTTATGAATTTGATGATTTGAACGCATTTGAAATCGAACTCCCGAAAATCTGGAACGAAGTTGGCCCTATTTTTGTGAGTCTAAAAATTGTGCAAGCACACGAACCACCACCGGATCGGTGGGGCGGTTTTCCTTATCCATATCTACAAGAATCACTCGCCGAATCTACGCATAAGTTAAAACAAGCACTTGCAAGGTAGTAGGCACGCGCCGTCGTGCCGTAACCTATAGGACAATTATGGAAACCACAACAAAATTAGAAACCCGGCGGATGGGACGTACGGAGATGAAGCCGAACGCGCTTGCGCTCGGTGCAGCGTGGATCTGGCAGAAATCGGATGCTGAAGTCATCGGTGCGATCCGACGTGGTATTGAACTCGGTATTAATTACATCGACACCTATCCGGGGCACGCGGAACACCTCTGGGGAGAAGCACTCTCTGATGGATTGCGAGAGAAAGTCTATTTGCAAGCCAAGGTAGGCACGCACCCTGAACGACGGAAAGATTTCTCTGCGGATGGCACACGCTGGAGTGTCACGAACAGTCTCAAAGACCTCCGTACAGATTATCTTGATTCAGTGCTCATCCACGATCCGAATGACATGGAGAGCGTACTGGCACCGGGTTGTGCTTTAGATACATTGGTAAAGATGAAAGCGGAGGGTTATATTCGGCATATCGGTGCGGGTGTGCGTTCTCATGAATTCCACAAAGAACTGATTGAAACGGGACATATCGACATTATCCTTACCTTCTTGGACTATACACTGTTATCGCAATCTGTGGCAGAAACAACGTTGCCGTTGGCGCGCCAGCACGATGTCGGTATTATCCTCGCGAGTCCATTGGGCATGGGGAGCTTGACGGGTGCGGAACCCAAGGTTGAAGACGAACGCCGCCGGAATCCTGATGCGGAACCGAAGGCTTATGCAATGTGGAAGTGGTGTCAGGAACGTGAGGTCAATATCCGCCATTTGGCGATGCAATTTTGTCTCGCTGCACCCATAGATGGTGTTGTTATGTTCGGTCCTGCGGACAAAGCGCAAGTGGAAGATGGATATGAAGCGGCGACGGCTGATATTTCTGAAGATATTTGGGAGGCATTTGAGGCGGAATTCGGCATCAGGCGCGGAATGTAGAGCAGTTGTAGAGCCACGCTACCTATGTCTTTACTCCCGCCGCCAGATCCGACGCGAATTGCTTCACCGCAGTGAGCAGTTTTGTTTCGTCGTTCATATTCTCTTCAATAACATCGATAATAGCACTTCCTACAACCACACCATCAGCAATATCTGATACCTGCTTCGCCTGCTCAGGTGTTGATACGCCGAAACCGACGCTGATCGGCTTGTCTGTGTGTTTGCGGAGTTCTGTAATCATCGGTGCGATCTCATCTGATAACATCGCCCTCGCGCCTGTTACACCCGTTACTGAAACACAATAGATAAATCCCGTGCTGACCGATGCGATTAATTGCATCCGTTCCGGCGGGCTTGTTGGCGCGACGAGAAAGATCGTGGCGAGATTATACTTCGGCGCGATCTCAAGGAGGGGTTGTGCCTGTTCTGGTGGTAGGTCTGGCACGATGACACCGTCAACGCCGGCAGCCTGTGCCGCCTTGCAAAATGCCGCCTCCCCCATCCTAAAGATTGGATTATAGTAACCCATCAGAGCAATCGGAATTTCTGTTTGCTCACGGAGGCTTCTCACGATTTCCAAAATCTGTTGGAGTGAGATGCCATGTGCAAGGGCACGTTCGCTTGCGCGTTGGATGGTGGGTCCGTCTGCAATCGGGTCGGAGAAGGGGACACCGAGTTCGATGAGGTCTGCGCCTGCTGCCTCAAGTGTGAGCAGGAGTTTAGAGGTAAGTTCTGGGGTCGGGTCGCCAGCGCAGAGGTACGGCATAAACGCGCTGGCACCTTGGTATCGGAGTTCTTGAAATTTCTGGTCAATTCGATTCATGGGTATACGTAGGTCTCGGCTTCCTATTGCGTTTTCTTAATTATACCTTGCACGAACCGAGTTGTCAAGGAAGTATGTTTGGTTACATGGCACTTAGCCTATCGCTATAAATCGTTCAAGTGCTTCACGAGGTATCTCAACAAAACGGCTTGACTACACTAAAAGTATATGCTAATCTATTTTAACCGTCCATTAAACGCTGTTTACGCTATATTTTTCTCAAAAGTATGAAGACACAACAGGTTGATCAACATTTACGGAGAGACAGATGTCATCACTCGCGGCAGAAACGCTCTTAACACCCGAAGAATATCTTGCTTTAGAACGGAAAGCGACGTTGAAAAGTGAATATATTAGCGGCGAAATACTCGCCATGTCTGGAGCGAGTCTTGCACATACTCGCATCACAGCGGATATAGTCACTGAACTGAACATCCAACTGAGAGGACGGGAATGTGAAATTATCAGTAACGACATGCGTGTGAGGACCAGCCCCAAAGGTGCCTATTTTTATCCAGATATTATCGTCTTTTGCGGCGAACCCGAATTTGAGGATAATGTCTTCGACACACTTCTCAACCCAACCCTTGTTGTAGAAGTACTTTCACCATCAACCGAAGCGTATGACAAAGGCGAAAAATTTAGGCACTATCAAGAACTCACATCTTTGCGGGAATACATCCTCGTTTCACAAGACAGGATTCGCGTTGAACACTATCGCCTTGCTAAGACCCAGTGGGTTCAGACCGAGCTGCACGCCCTTGAAGATGTGCTGCCACTCACATCCATCGAATGCGAACTCCCTTTGCAAGACATCTACAGACGTGTTCCAGAAATCATCAATCTTCGGGCAGGAGCCCCCATGCTTTAGCCCCCTTCCCAGTAACGGGTGGGGACCCCGGGGAGGAATGCCCGCTCTTATAGTTAAAGTTAAGGCGTTTCAACACTCTAAAATCGGATCGTTTTGCACTTGTTGTCAGGCGTTGATTCCCTTCTAAGTTGTATATGGAAAACAAACCTTTTGCATTAACACCCGCGAGTCGTGTGAGACCATATTTGACGTGCTTTATCAACGTGTTTTTGATAAGACCATTTCCTAAGAGAGTGCCCCCATATCTATTTCGCTGCCCGCCTTTTGATTCTTGTTCACGGTGTAGACTCCTGCGTTTGATAGGGATAGGGGCTATACAGAATATATCGGTATTCTCAGGTATACTGCCGCCTCCGACGGTATGATATGCGAGACACCAACTATCTACGCAATGTGCGTCAAAGGTTTGCGACATCTTATCGGACGACTTCTTGAGACCTAATCTGTCTCGTATCTCTTTCGTCTCCCACCCTTGAAGTGTTAGTAGATGCCAACGTCTCTGTATTTCTGTATAGAACCACTGCTTGCCAACTTCAAGTGGACTAAAACTGCTATTCCACTTCTTCGCACGTTCTATCGTTCGTGCTTTAATATCCTCAACACATACATGCGTTATTGGATAAAGTCTCGAAAGCCACTGAAGTATCCTTAACTTCCAATCCCACCTCGCACGCGTGCCAGCGGGAATACGCGCTCTGTTCGCAAGACGGTTCGTCCGATTCTTGCGATTTGGACACTTACGAGAGCGTCTACTCCTACGCAATTCACGACGCTTTTCAACTTTCTTACCCACTTTATCATGTGCGTCTGCTTGCACATTCAAATAGGTATGCTTTTCTGATTTGACAGTAAAACCCTCTTTCTTACTGCCAGGGTCTACGCCAACAACAATCTCTTGCGTGTCTCGATGAGACGGTTCTTTATTCAGACGGATACAATAGATACCATTATCCCAATACGGTGTTGCTTCACCACGTCTAACGAGTTTTCTCGCTCTCGCAGCGTGCATAGGCATCAGTTGTTGACCATCTCTACTTTTCACAGGCACAAACATAAGTTTGTATTCTCCTTTCGGGTATGTGTTGCCCCATCCAGATCGCAATATCTAAGTAGAATCAGACTTGGGGAGCATCCGAAACATTGGCCTGGCTGCCACGCCAAGATACCGCGATATTTTACTGTAGAAAATAGTTTAACTTGTGGAGTGAACCTGTGGCATAGGCTTCGCACAAGCCCCATGCTTTAGCTTGGGGTTATTGACCGTCATCGTAGACATCCTCGTATTCTTCAACTTCGGGATCTATGACGTGTTTAAGCATTATCAGTTCCTCCTAAAAACAAATTCCTCATTCTCAAAATCAACAGCAATCGCATTGCCGTCGTGGAAGGTGCCTTCCAACATCTGGATCGCTAACGGATTGAGGATATCCCGCTGGATCGTCCGTCGGAGTGGACGCGCGCCGTATACCGTATCAAATCCGCGTTTTACGAGTTCCTCGTTTGCAGATTCAGAGAGTGTCAAGGTCATCTCCTTCTCCGCAAAACGTTGGCTCAACTGCGCGAGTTCCAGTGTTACAATCCGTTTCAACGCCTCAATATCGAGTCGGTCAAAAATAATCAGATCGTCAATACGGTTCAGAAATTCGGGTGGGAAATGTGCTTGTACTGCTTCCATCACTTTCCGATGAATTTCTTTTCCTTCCAA
This sequence comes from Candidatus Poribacteria bacterium, assembly GCA_003635255.1. Taxonomy (GTDB): domain Bacteria; phylum Poribacteria; class WGA-4E; order WGA-4E; family WGA-3G; genus WGA-3G. The sequence goes on from PYJC01000076.1 coordinate 40,891, forward strand.
GAGTGCATCGCTAATCCACTGGCTACCGATATTAGAGGTCATGATGACAACAGCGTTCTTGAAATCGACGGTGCGTCCTTGTCCGTCTGTCATTCTACCATCGTCAAGCATCTGGAGCAAGACATTGAATACATCTGGATGCGCCTTCTCCACCTCATCGAGTAAGATGACGCAATACGGGTGTCGTCGGACTGCTTCAGTCAGTTGTCCACCTTCATCGTAACCGACGTACCCAGGAGGTGCACCGATGAGTCGAGAGGCGGTGTGTTTCTCCATATACTCGCTCATGTCGATCCGCACCATGGCGTTTGCATCGTCGAAAAGGAATTCGGCGAGCGATTTGGCAAGATGTGTCTTGCCGACACCGGTGGGTCCCATGAACAAGAAAGAACCGAGCGGACGATCAGGATCACCGAGACCGACGCGGGCACGGCGAATCGCATTGGAGACGGCACTCACTGCCTCGTCTTGCCCGATCACTTGTTCACGCAAACGTTCTTCCATGTGGATCAGTTTCTGTGTCTCGCCCTCCATGAGTCGGTAGACAGGAATACCCGTCCACTTCGCCACGATTTCGGCGATATCCTCTGCACCGACTTGCTCTTTCAACATCTGTGTGCCTTGCCCATCTGCTTCCAGTGCTTCTCGGACATTCTTGAGTTGTGCCTCCAGTTCTGGTATTTTGCCGTATTCGAGTTCTGAGGCTCTGCCGAGATTACCTGCGCGTTTTGCCTGCTCTGATTCAATACGGAGTGCCTCAATCTGTTCCATTAACTCGCCAATCTGCGTCAAACTTGCCTTCTCGTTTTGCCATGTGGCTTTGAGCGCGTTTGCTCGTTCCTTGAGTTCGGCGAGTTCAGCGGTCAGTTTTTCAAGACGCTGCTGTGAGGCAGTGTCCTCCTCTTTCTCCAATGCCTGCTGTTCTATTTGGAGTTGGATGATACGGCGTTCGACCTCGTCAATCTCCTCGGGGACACTATCAATCTCAATCCGTAGGCGCGACGCGGCTTCGTCCACCAGATCTACGGCTTTATCGGGTAGGAACCGTTCGGAAATATAACGTTTTGAAAGGGTCGCGGCGGCGACAATGGCGTTATCCTGAATTTGTACGCCGTGATGGGTCTCATAGCGTTCCTTCAAGCCTCGTAGAATAGCGATTGTGTCTTCAACCGACGGTTCTTCAACTTGTACGGGCTGGAATCGGCGTTCCAAGGCGGCATCTTTCTCAATATGTTTACGATACTCGTCAAGTGTTGTCGCACCGATGCATCGTAATTCACCGCGTGCCAGTGCAGGTTTGAGCATGTTGGACGCATCCACAGCCCCTTCTGCGGCACCCGCGCCGACAATGGTATGGAGTTCGTCAATAAAGAGCACGACCTGTCCTTCTGCCTGTTCCACATCGGCAAGGACAGCCTTTAAACGATCCTCAAATTCACCTCGATACTTGCTACCGGCAATAAGCGCACCTAAATCCAGAGCAATCAGCCGCTTCTCGCGGAGGCTTTCTGGGACATCGCCGTCAGCGATACGTTGTGCTAACCCTTCCACGATCGCCGTTTTCCCAACACCGGGTTCACCGATCAAAACAGGGTTGTTTTTCCGTCTCCGGGAGAGGACCTGCATCACGCGGCGGATTTCGTCATCACGCCCGATCACTGGGTCGAGTTTGCCTGAAATCGCCTCTTGGGTGAGTTCTCTACCAAACCGAGTGAGTGCCTGATATTTGTCCTCTGGATTCTGATCGGTTATCCGTTGGGTGCCGCGGATATCAACGAGTGCCTTGAGGATTTTGTCTTTCGTTACACCTGCTTCTTGAAGGATTTTACCGACTACTGTCTGCTTCGCTTCGGCGCAGGCTATCAGAAGATGTTCTGTACTGACGTACGCGTCCTTGAGTGCTGTCGCTTCTTTGAATCCGGTGTCCAAAACAGATTGCAGCGCATGACTGATACGCATTTCAGAAGCTGCGCCCTGCACTTTAGATGTTTTTTCAATAGCATCCGCAATTGCTGACGTAACGCCAGCAATGTCGACCCCTAATTTCTGGAAAATTGGTGTAACAATTCCGTCAGTCTGTCTAATGAGTGCCAACATCAGATGTTCAACGCTAAGTTCGGGGTTTTGCGCATCTGTTGCTAAGTTTTGTGCTGCTTCCAGAGCTTCTTGTGTTTTAATCGTTAATCTATCAAGTCTCATGATGAACCTCCATTGTGGTATCTATTTTATTCAAATTGCATCTAAGTCAGTTCAACACAAGTGTAGCAAGATTTATGCCATTCTTCTTTTTGCCTTGGCGGTCAAAAATGGATGATTGCCCGCTAAAAACCCGTGTCACTTTGACATTGATCTGCAAATCTGGCAGGGCAAATAGGTTAAGTAGTGCCTTGTCACGCCGAAGTAGAAGATCGCGAGCACAGCTCGCTCCTACAGCAAGATTCGTAGACTACACGACATACACGGGTGCGCGCAATACATTTCACCCAGTTATCTTACTTTTAATTCTGAAAGAGGTTCGGTGATGACGAGCTCTTGATTCACCGCGAGGTTTTCCAAGATCTGTACAATACCGCTCTGCCAGCGAATTTTAAGTTGATCAACAACCGTTTGTTGACCGACCCCGAAAAGTACTCTCGGATCGTTGCTACTGAGATAACTGGAACCTACATGTACTTCGCGCGTCTGGGATTCAGCACCGATGGTCAATGTAACGCGAGTGCCGATGCCATCGCGGTTGCTGCGGGTACCGATTAGTTTGAGACGGAGCCAGTTATTGGGAGTTTTACTTTCATTTCGGAGGAGCGTCGCTTTATCGTTTAACTGGGTGATGAGTAGGTCTGTGTCGCCATCGTTATCGTAATCACCGAAAAGGGTGCCGCGGCTAACAGTGGGTTGTTTATCAAGTTGAATCTCAGCGAACGTGCTATCGCCTTGATTCCAGAAAAGTTGATTCGGTTGTTTGTATGAAAGCACGTCTGTGGTCCGTTCAACAGTCGGGAAAATATGCCCATTGGCGATAAAAATATCAAGATTTCCATCGTTATCGGCATCGAAAAATCCGGTACCGAACCCTAAAGAGAGATAACTCTCCTCACCGAGCCGCGCTTTATAACTCACATCGGTGAAAGTTCCATCACCATTATTCCGATAGAGGGTATTCGTTTCATAGGAGAAATTGGTGATGAAGAGATCAAGAAATCCGTCGCCGTTGTAATCACCGGCATCAACACCCATACCCGCTTGCGCTATACCCTCTGCACTGTAGGCACAGCCTGTAAGGATTGCGATCTCAGCAAATGTGCCATCGCCTTTATTATAAAAGAGGTAGTTTGGTGTGTCATCATTGGCAACGTAAAGATCGGGATTGCCATCTGCGTCAAAGTCTGCGGCGACAACGCCTAATCCTTTACCAAGGAACATACCCCCCGGATCTCGAATGTTGGCAGCTTTGGTGGCATCGGTGAAGGTGCCGTCCCCGTTGTTTCGATAGAGTCTATCGGGCGCGCCTTCAAAATGTTTCGGATGGCAGTAACCGCGCACCTTCTCCGCTGCGCCGAACGCTGGATTCTCAAAACAGGGAGGATAGGGGATATCTAACTTGTAATTGAGGTAGTTAACAACATAGAGGTCAAGGTAACCATCGATGTTGTAATCAAAAAAGGTTGCGCTACTACTCCAACGAGCGTCTCCTGTATCAGATTTAACTGTGACATCGGTAAAAGTGCCGTTTCCGTTGTTGTGATAGAGTCGGTTCGCACCGAAGTTGGTTACGTAAAGGTCTATGTAGTTATCATTGTTGTAATCTCCGCATGCAACGCCGTGTCCATAACTTCCTTGATTACTGACACCAGCGGACGTGGTGACATCTGTGAAAGTGCCATCGCCGTTATTTCGGTAGAGTATATTTGGAGCAGCACTATTGACGAGGTAGAGATCAAGGTAACCATCATTGTTATAATCAAGGAAGGCACCGCCTGCACCAAGCGTTTCGGGGAGATGAAACGCCCCAGTCGCACCATCTGTGTGTTCAAAGTGGATACCGGCAGTATCGGTAACATCTGTGAAATGAATAGGCGATTCTATAGGTAGGGCAGGAAGTGGTATTAGCGTAAGGAGTAGGGTGGAAATTGTGATAATTAAAGCCAGCCAACCGGAACGAAAGCTATAAAAACTATCTCGCTTTGAAAGGGTGTTAGCCGCGAGTACATCCATAATGTCTGTGTTTCACTGGATTTAATTGCCAATTGTGTCATACATCTTCGTGATTACTTCAAGGAGGTCTGGGGCTTTAGCGAGGTAACGACTTTCCGCCTGTTCTTTAATATCTGTGGGGATTCCGTGTAATGCTTCGGCAATGGCACCAGCGATTGAACCGAGCGTGTCAGAATCACCACCGAGAGAGATTGCATTACGCACAGCGTCTTCGTAATTTTCGGATTCCAAAGCACACGTGACCGCCTGTGGCACTGCACCTTGACACGTCATATCAAAAGTGTAATCGGGGCGGATATCGTCCACCGTCTGTGTCAAGTCATAGTCGTATTCAGTGGCGATAGTTTTACGGATAGCATCGGTATTTTCACCATGATAAACGAGCCAGATGGCGTGTGTTGTCGCACGTGCCCCTTTTATCCCTTCTGGATGATCGTGGCTGATAACTGTCACTTTGTCGGCTGCGAGAAGTGCTGCGTCAAGATTGTCACGATTCAGGAAGGCTGCAGGCGAGACGCGCATCGCTGCGCCGTTGCGGAACGTACAATTAGGTGCCGCTTCCTCAGATTCAGCATAAATCCATGTTTTAAATATCTGACTGAAACCGCAGTTGGGATATCGTTTTCCCCACTTACGCATCGTCTCCGCTGGTGGGAGATCGTGCAGGAGGGCATCGGCGACAGCGGTTGTGCAAACCGAATCGTCTGTAAAACGACAATTCTCACTGAAGAATGGGAAGTCCTTGGTTTTGATACGGTGATCTTTGGGTTCATAGATTGAACCGACAATATCCCCGATAATTGCACCGAGCATATTACTGTCCTTTAAAGCAGTGTAGGGCTGAGATACGGAGACCTCGCCCTACAACACGCATAGAAATAGAAATGAGTTCTATTGACGTGTTCGCTGTGCTTTGATGCTTGCCCAGGTAGTGGTAAATTTGTCTTGCGGTTCAACGCTCGTAACTGCTACCGCGTACGCAGCGAAATCGGATTCATCAAAAGCGGAATTGTAAACGATGACTTCATCGATCATACCGCCGAAGAAGTGAATGTCGGAACCCGTACCATCTTCGTCGTGGAAAACAGCGTTGGCGTTGACATGAGCGATACCGATATCGTCGCCGTGCCCGTAGAGTGCGCCGCCCTCTTCACTGGCGATCATCTCTCCATTAAGCCACATCTCAAATTTGCCAGGTTCGACTGCGTTTGTGGCATCACGGATAACTAAAGCGACGTGATACCATACACCAGACTCTACTGGAGCAGAGGGCCATGCGCCAGCCCACTGGTATTCGGCACGGTTCCATCCGGCGACATAGACTTGCCCCTCAAAAACGTTGATGACAAGACCGCGGGTCCGTCCGCCTTCCTCAAAGATCGTTTGCTTTTGTTCGGTAGTATCGACATCTGTGCAGTTAAAATAAGCGGCAACCGTCCGATCAGTGTAGAAGTTAGGCTGTGCGATCGTATTGATACCTGCCGAATCCGGGAGTTTAACGCCATCATCTTCACCATCAAAAAGCAGTGCTTTGCCAACGATGCCATCAACTACTTCTGGGTCTCCGACGATGTTTCCATCCAAACCTTTTCCAGAGGTGTCAGCAGCATCACCATTGTCAAAGTTCCAAACACCTTCAATTGTCGCTTCATCTTTCGCAGCATAAGTAAGTGCGGCTACGAACATGAGTAAAACACTAAACAAGAAAATAAAACGATATTTTGCCATTGTGGCATCTCTCCTTTATAGGTTGTTATTGTTACAAAACGCAATTTAGATATTGCGGTTACTTTTGCGTGCGTTGGGCTTTCAGACGTGCCCAAGTTGTCGTGAATTTGCCTTGTGGCTCAACGCTTAGCGGCTGCGCGAGTTTCGCAAAATCGCCTTCGTCGAAAGCGGAACCGTAGACCACAACTTCGTCAATCAAACCACCAAACCAGTCAACATTGGTTGCGCCGCCACCACTACCATCATGGTAGACAGTGTTCTGATTGAGATGACCGATGCCGATATCGTCGCCATGGGCGTGGAGTTGTCCACCCTTTTCTTGGGCGATGCGTTTGCCATCAAGCCACATTTCAAACTTTTTGCTCTCTACCTTAGCTGCCGCGTCTCGTATGACGATGCCGACATGATACCAACGTTTTGACTTAACATCGGCAGAGGGCCAAGCACCGTTCCAGTTATATTCTGCGCGATTCCAACCCCCGCCGTAAAGTTTGCCATCATGTACATAGATGACTAAGCCACGTGTCGCTCCGCCTTCTTCATAAATGACCTGCTTCCGATCATCAATTTTCACATTATCGCAGTTGAAGAGTGCAGCGACCGTCCGGTCGGTATAGGGGCCACCTGTGTTTATGTCCGCGGAATCTGGAATTTTTATGCCATCATCTTTACCGTCAAACTGCAACGCTTTTCCAGAGATACCATCAATGGCTTTAGGCCCTCCAACAGCATTACCATTTAGTTTCTTTTTTGAAGTATCTTTAGCACTACCATCGTTAAACGTCCAGTTTGCTGCAACTGTCGCTTCATCTCGCTGCGCATCTACCGACATAATTGGTAACAATGCGCATAGTAGTAGGGCAATGCTCCCTGTGCAAATTATTCCTCGAATCATCCAATTCCTCCTTCAGGATTTTCCTTTCTATGGTGTTAAAGTTCAATCTTCTGAGTGGGCTATCTTTGTATCAAACTTATTGAATACATATCTTGTGTCTAATTATGTCTAATTATTGAAAATCAGCGGAATTTTGTCAACTTAAAAATTTCAGTTTTCGCTAAAGGATTCAATCTTCGTTTATGTTTCCTTAGCGGGAGCTATAGTATCCAAGAAATGCGATGTCTCGTAAGCCTCTGAATAGTTTTCGTCGGATCCCGAAGCGGCTCTTTGCCCAAGTATCAATATATCTAACCGCATCGCGTTGCGCAAGCTGCGTAAAATGTTGGGGTTTCCCGATGAAAAAGGCTGGGCACCATTGGAATAGGTGGAGTGCAAAACGGAGTTGTCTCTGTAATGGTTTGGGTAATTGTTTAACGAAAGCGTCAATTGTAATAATCGGTATGTCTAAGGTATCATCACAGGGAACTCCTACCATATACGCGCACAGGGATTTGAGGATCTCGTGTTCAATCTGGGTGAAAAAATAAGTAACATTTCGGGTTGCTTTAAGCATCGGCTTGTTCACGCGATTGTGATAAGGATTCACACAATTCTCGCGCCTCTATGACAGGTTCTGCTTCACAAGGACGAATCTCTAAGACCTTTAAGATTTCTGAAGGCAGTTGCTCAAAGACTTCCTCCCATTCAAGGTCTCCTGTCCCCGGCGGATGATATGCCTCAAGGTCTTGGAGATCGTGTAGGTTCACACCCACGAGATGCTCGGCGTAATGCTCAAGCCATTGATCTGCCCAGCACACGCCGAGTTTTTCCTGTAGGCTTGCATGTCCGACATCGTGCCAATAGCGCATTGGGCTGCCATAAAATTTTTCAAAGAACAACCCAACCTCATCAAAATTCGGGATTTGATAGTAATGTGGTCGATTTTCAATAGCGATACAGAGTTCCATTCGTAGCGCGTTTTCGTTTAATTCGTCAAGACTTCTTAAAACGGCATCTTGATGTTTTGCTTCTTTGCGCTTTCGCCATTCGGTGGCTTCTGTCACCTTTTCGCTGAAGGCTTCAAACTCGCGCTCGCCGTAAGTGTAAAGATCTGTCATGAGATAGGAGCGGTCATAAGTATCAATTTCACCCAGATGGAGTACTACGATTGGAACTTCCAATTCAAGCGCGAGTTCCATGGTACGGCGGGTGCGTCGGACGGCTTCCTTGCGTTCATCCGTATTGAGACTGGAGAGTAAAATCTTGTCCTTCTCTGCGTCTGCCTGAGACGTACCGGGGAGGGTCGGACAAAAATTGTGGATAGAGCAGGGCGGATTTTCACGGAAATACGGCTTGAGCTGCTCGACCTGATCGGGTGTGAGATGCCTGCTGAGTTCGAGTGTTTCAAAGCCGAGGTCTTTGAGTTCATCAAATAAGGCGGCACCGTCTTGATGTTTCAAGGCGTTCCACATTGTTGAAATTGCTAACATTTTATTTTTTATCAGTTATCAGTTATCAGTTGTCAGTTATCAGTTATCGGTTAAGAACAGTTTGTGGTAATTACTGATTTTATTGTCGCCACCAGAAATCTATTAACTGAAAACCAATAACCGAAGACTGACAACTACTGTACAATAACTTTGCGTCCTTCCACCTTCAGTCTACCCTGTGCATACCACTTAATCACCTCAGGGTAGAGTTTGTGTTCTTCCACCTGAATTCGGTTATGTAAACTCTCCTCGTCGTCCGTATCTAAAACAGGGACAGCCGATTGAGCGATGATGGGACCCGTATCAACATCTTCGTCAACAAAATGAACGGATACACCGGTGATTTTCACGCCATAAGCCAATGTATCGGCAACAGGGTGTGCACCAGGGAATGCCGGCAAAAGCGTCGGGTGGACATTGATAATGCGATTTTGGTATTTTCGGACGAATGGAGGTTGGAACAGTTTCATAAATCCTGCGAGGACAATGAGTTCCGCGGCATAATGTTCAATAAGGTTCGAAATTTCGGCATCAAAATCGACACGATTCTCGAAATCTTGGGTTTTAACAATGTGTGTCGGTATGCCGGCGCGTTTTGCGCGGGTCAGAGCGTAAGCCTTCCGTCGGTCGCTGATTACAACTGCGATTTCAATACCACTTGTTTCATCTTGATGTAGCTGTTCAATCAGGGTTTGGAGATTGGTTCCGCTCCCTGAAACAAGTACTGCGATTTTCAATCTTGATCCTTTACCAATACGAATTTTTTGTCCGCTGTCCTGCTGGGATAGGCACCCAAACGCCACCTGTTTTAGTGGCTACTTGCTGTTGGAAATCGTCGTAAGTACCGACGACGCTAACGAGAACTTGTTTTTGCTGTAACATTTGGATAATCGCAAGTGGTGAGTATTCGCCTTCTGCGGGTTCATCCGTAACCAGAATGAAATAGGGGTGTGCATCCGGGCGGAGTTTCAGCCGTCGGAGTCCCTCTGCGACAGCGTCCAATAACGTTTCATCGTCTTGGCACGGCAGTTCAACGATTTTCCGAATCTGTTTAAGCGTTTGCGGCGGATTGTAGACGTTTATCATGTTCACAGATGCTCGTGACCGGAAACGCACAACACCTATCTGATAATCTATTAAAGCGTTATCCCAATCTCGGACGAGCATATCAAGTTGTTGTAAAAAATTTGGAAGTTTATCGTCCATACTCTCGCTACTGTCAATGAATAAGATAATATCGAGCGGTGTGTAAGTGCCGCGTTTAAGCACATCGCTACCGATTTTTGTATGAACATCTGCCCATTGCGCGTTGCGTAATGATGCTGCTTTGCGCCTCGGATTCATTGTTACGCTGTTGGGGCTCTGTGCCACCTGTGGTCGTGGTTTTTCAGGAATGAGATGCCATTTACCACCGGTCTCAGCGGCAAGTACCCGATGTTCACCAAGGGGCAGACCAAGGACATTGACATAGATGCCGAACTCTCGACAATGCGCGATGGTGTTTGCCACACTCAACCCCTCTATGCTTGTGAAGGGTTCATCGGTAACAAGAATAAAATGCCTTTTAGATGTAGGGCGGAACCGAAGTTCTTTGACAGTCTGAACTACAGCATCTAAGGCGTTTTCATCCCGCTGCGTCCTGATTCCTTCGAGCGTGCGTTTGAACGCCGTGAAACTCTTGGTCAACTGAGAGACATTGATCTTGTTATATCCTTGCCTTGCCGAAAATTCTGTTACCCCAAGGGCATAATCTATTTTGGAGGCTTTGTAGATGTCTACCATCTCCTTGAGATGGTCAACGACACCTTGGATATTATCCCCCATACTACCACTTGCATCAATGACGAAGACTACGTCAATTGGACCCCCCTCGCTCGTTTTGACGATCTCCTGCGCGAGTTTTTTCATAACTTGTGGAAACGTAGTCTTAGGCAATTCTGTCCGTTTTTCCCGAATCTCTTCCACCAGTGCCTCCGATATATCTCCTTCCTCCTCCACTATTTTAAGGGTCGAAACTTTCGGTGCGCGTTGGAGCCTTGGTGGTCCTGAGCGTTTCGCGCCAAAGGTTGTGTCTCCTGCTGGACTTGCGGCTTCCGTCTTCGATAAATTCCCGTCAACATTGCGAAGCGTACGGGCAGCAGTGCTAACATCGCCCCAGTTTTTTTTCGACAGGTCAAGCGCTGCTGAAGGTTTTTCTGTTTGCGTTTCGGCTTGTAAGCTGCGTCCCAAGGCGAGTCGAGGTGTTTCAGTTGCCACCGCGACAGGTGATGCCAGAGATGGCGGAGATTCCTCGGTACTAACATCCGTCAGTTCGTGTGAAGGCGTATGAAAACGCGGCGAAATCTTCTTCAGTGGTGGTTTGGGTCGGGCAGTATTTTCCACTGAAATGAGTTCGGCTGCGAGACTCGCCTTCTCTGATGCTATCGGTTGATTCTGCACCACGACGTAAAAGGTTGTGATGAAGAAAAACAGATGGAATATCAGAGAAATGGATAATGCTTTACGGGTTGCTGATTTGGTTTTCCAAGTTCTATATATCCGATTTGCTGATTTCATTTTTCAAGTCCAATATAAGTGTGACGGAAGAACTGCGTCAAACAGATAGGATCGCATGCCTTGAAGAGACGGTTTATTTTCCTTGAAGGTAGGTTGTAAGCAAACGCTTAGGTGGTTCGGGGTGAATTACCTCAAAGGAAATTAGTTTTTCGACGTCAAGTTCATGTGGTTTCTCCACCAACTTATCGTGGGAAGGTGGGTAAAGCGTTACCCCCACCATCGTAAAGACCGCGAAGGTCAGTATGAAGATATAAACTGGGCTCCGCGTCCGAATATTGTAGCGAAGGTTACCAATCAACATTGAGAAAGGACGCGCCCACCCAAAGGCTGTTTCAATCAACCGTCCGACGTGGGACCAGAGTGATGTTTGCTGGCGTTGATGTTGTTCGACCTCTGACACGCGCGCCATTACACCACTTAAGAAATTCTCGGAGACTTCTACCTCTCCGGCATGTCGGAGGAAATTGTCGGTCTGTTGTAGTTGCTGTACATGGTCAGCACAGGCTTCACACTTTTTGAGGTGCCGTCGGATGAGGTGGCGTTTCCATGCTGGTAGCTCTTTGTCAATGTAAGCGGAGAGTTCATCTGGATTCGCAAGTAGGGCATCACATTCCGAATTGTATGTGTCTGGGAATTCGGTCTGTCTATATTTTCTCATTGCCCCTCTCCTCTCCTATTCCGGCTTTGATGAGCAATTTTTTCATTTTTTGCCGAGCTCGGTGAATCAACGCTTTAACAGCACCCACTGAGCATCCGAGGATTTCTGCGACCTCTTCATACCGTAACTCTTGATATGTAATCAGTGTCAATGCGATGCGTTGATTCTCTGGTAGCTGCGCGAGTGCTTTACGGATAATCTGTCGCTGTTCCTTTTTTTCGAGTAGTATGTCCGGCAGATAACGGGTATCCTGCATGATCTCGGTATGGTGAATATCCTCGCCTTCTTCAACGAGATCCTCTAAGTAATAGGTATTCCGACGCGAACGGTTGCGAATTTCGTTTCGACACAAATTAGTAGCGATTGTATAGAGCCAGCTTTTGAATGACGCGGTCGGCTCATAACGACTTGCGCTCTTGAAGACTCGGAGGAACGTTTCTTGGGAGAGGTCTTCGGAGCGGTGATAGTCGTCAATAGAGCGGTGAATGTAGTTAATCAGTGGGTTTTGGTGCCGCCGCACTAACAACTCAAATGCGCTCATATCGCCTTTACGGCATTTCATCATCAAATCTTCATCTGAGACGAACATAGTGTTGCTCTCCACGATTGCATTCCGTCGGTAGTTTCCAACTTTAGTGCTGTTTAGTTTTCGACTTTTAGTCGTTTTGGTCGGCAAATTGCGCCTACAGCGATATGTCGGGATTCAAAAATCCCTCCTACAAGAAAACTTAGGAGATGTCTCCAGCAAGTTTCAACTTGATTTGTATTGCTGTTTTGTATGCGTTAACGGCTTCACGTCGCTTTCCCTGAAATGTATAGACTGCTCCAAGTTCGGAATGCAATTCCGGGTGATTCGGTATAAAACGGATAGCGCGTGTGTAAACGTCAATTGCCTCGTCGTAGCGTTTGAGCAAGCGGTAGGTTGCAGCGAGATTGAGATGCGCTGTTGCTTCGCTCGGTTCGCAGGCTACCGCCATTTTGTAGGCATCTATCGCTTTTTCATATTCACCGAGCATAAAATGCGCTAAACCGAGATGGAAGTGCGCCTCTGCCGATTCTCGGTTGTGTTGAATCACCTGTTGAAATTCTTCAATTGCTTTCGCGTAGTTTCGCGCGTTTAAGGCATCCGCCCCGTCTTTTAAGTGTCTCGCGGCAGTCTGGTGCGTGTGAATATCGACTTGTCCGCGCTGTATGAGTTTCTTTTGTGCATCGCTTGAGGACACAGCAGAATCGTCAGACACTAAGGCATTTTCTGCATCGGTTTTACTGTTTTTCATCTGTTTTTTCCTATAACCTTAGCGCGCGATGCGAAATCCAATCACAAATTCCGCGTACCCGTTGCTAAAGAAATCGTAACTGGTGCAGGTGCTATAGTCGTGGTTGTAATACCATGCGCCGCCACATGCCACACGGAAGTTCCCTTCATCGTCATAAGTTGTGTCTGTCCATTCCCAGACATTGCCGATCATGTCGTAGCAGCCGAACGGACTCATACCGTCCCTGAAACTAACGACTGGCGTTGTTGTCCCTGCGCCGAGTTCTGCGGTGTTGCACCGTGGTTTGTCAATCTCATATCCCCATGGGAAAAGTCTATCATCGGTGCCGCGTGCTGCGTACTGCCACTCTGGAAACGTTAGCAATCTACCACCGACATAGCGAGCATAGGTCTCTGCATCTTCACACGTCACCCAGACGACAGGGTGATCGCCTCTGTTTTCTGGATAGTTGGTGTCTGTCCAATCTTGTGGTGGCGTGTGTCCGGTATCCTGAACAAACCGTTGATATTGTGCATTGGTTACAGGGTAGACTCCAATCTCAAATCCATCCATTTCAAGGGGTGTGCCCTCTTCACCGATACATGCTATCCCTGCGGGGATATGAATGGTTGCATCTAATACGTGTAGGGCGGCATCTCGGACTACTTTATTTTCGTCTGCGAGCGCGTAACCGATTGGTGAGATGACTTCGCCGACCGGTGGTGTTGTGAGCTGCGGTGTCGTCTCCCAACCGAGATCTGTGCTTAGCAATAATCGAGCGGCATCAGATAACGATTCATCGAAATGCCAAGTCCAATAATCTTGACACAACTTTTGGAGGGCATCTGGTGTGTTGCTTTCTACCAGTGCAAGTCGAGATGCGCTTGACTTTGTTATATTTAGCGTGTTTTTTGTTGTAACGCTGTTTGTGCGCTCCATGTTTACTATAATAGCATAAAGCAGTAATTTTGTGCAAAAGATTTTGGATTCTACGAATTATCCAACCCAACAATCGCAGGAATTTCAGTCAATGATGTTACTTCGTAGTTGGGTTGGATGTTTGTGTCGTTTCGGAGACCGTCGCGGTTGAGCCAGACAGAAGGTGCTCCGACGTTTTTTGCTCCAGCGACATCGTTCTTAAGGGAATCCCCTACATGCAGCATTTGTGTTAGTTCGCAACCTGCTCTTTCAGCAGTGATCTCAAAGATTTTTGGATCCGGTTTCTCAACTTGTACATCTTGGGAAAAGACGACAAATGCGAAACGTCCGTCGAGTCCACAATTTTCGGGATAGGTGTTTCCATTTGAGAGCAATCCCAACTTGAAGTGTGGTGCCAAAATATCAAAGGTCGGGATAACATCTGGATACAACTCTATATCCCCGTAACGATGTTTACGGTATATTGCGTTGAGGTGCGCAGCGAGGTCTTTATCTGGATGTCCGACGTGTTCAAGTGTCCGTTCAAACGCACGCTTCCTAATTTCCAACAGGCTCCAGATTTCGCCTTTTACCTCTTCAGCCAATTGGTCGCGAATAGCAATCATTTCGTCAATTGTAAGTTCTAAAGCGCGTTGGGTTGGAACTTGTCTTTGCAGTTCCGCCAATGTTTGCTTGAGCGAATGCCGCATCACCTTCCGAAAGTCCCATAAGGTCATATCGCCATCAAAAGAGATCGTTGAAATTTGCAAGGGTTTCTCCGTTAGAAAGAAGTTGATAGGACACTTACTGAATGTCCAATGCAGCTTTCAGACAAGCATCTATGTCCGCCATCGCAGCCTCGGAGAGTCTGCCGATGATACCCTGAATTCGGGATTGATTCGATGTAGCCGGTTTGTCGCATCTAACGACAGAATTAAAGCGAAGTCCACTTTGTTGTCCCTCAGCTGTTTCAAGATCAATAAAATATTGCGTTGGAGCTCCGACTCCCCGATGCAAGTTACTCGTGATACCAGCAAGCATCGTAGTGTTAAGTCTCTGATTCCATACGTCCGCTTGCACAACAAGTGCTGGACGTATTTTGCTTCCCGTGTGGTTGCTATAAGGAAAATCCACCAGAACTATGTCACCACGGTTAACTCTCATCACGCCTCCCTGGAACCATGTCATTGTAAACGTCCATCTCTGGGTCATCCCAACCAATACTAAGTCCCATCTCAACGAGTAAGGCAGTTTGTTCTTCTTCTGTTATGGGTCCGTCGTCGTAGTAACGCCCTTTTCGCATGAGTTCAAACGTTTCAACAGGTAACACAACATATTCCGCGTTTGTTTCTGGATCCACTAACCGTACAGGATCTTCCTGAGCATCCTTGATCGCTTTTTGAATTTCTTTAGAAAGCGTAATCACAATTAGTCCTCCGTTGTTGATACACCGATTGAGGCGTGGATCTGCGCAAATTTCCACGAGTTATCTATTTTTTCCAAGACTCCCGTCATCCGCATCACGAATTCCTCTGGTGTGCCTTGCCATTTGAGCTTCCAGATTTGGCGTGTGTAGAACCACGCGACATCGTCGCGTTCCTGCACGTCAAGATTGATAAAAGTGATGCTGAAATCCTCAGTGCTTGCGACGTGGTTTTGATAATATGCCGCGATTTCTGTGCTGCTCTCGACAACTTCGTCAGCATCGGTACCGATCTTGACGTAATAGATAGCGGGGAGCATCATTTCAATGAGGGTTTCAGCATCTCTGGCAACGAGTGCGTCAAAATATGATGTCACTGTATCATGCGCATTCGGCATCATGAATTCCTGTGAGCGCATCCCACAAGGCAGTGCTCATCTGTTCACATGCCTGCACGACAGTCGTGTGAGATTCCGATGGCAACGCGCCGATGCGTTCAAGCAGTTTCTCTGCTTCATGCTCATTGTGCGAATGCGTTTCAAAGTACGGTTCTACTGTTTCTGGAAGTTGATAGAACGCCTTCAACCCCGCAAGTTTCGATTGTGCCGTTGCCGGTTGCTGTGCCTCAAAGGCATAGAGCGCACCGAGCGCAGTCGCTGGTTCGGAGAAGAGTTCATCTGCTGTTTCAAGCAGTGCTTTCACTTGTGGGATCTGTGCTTCAGAGACGGTTGTGTCAAGACCATCAGCAAAATCAGCCCACATATCAATGTGTTCGGTCTCTTCCGCTGCGGTCTCGGCATCGTCGAGTGTATCCCATCCCTTTGGTATCGTGGAGATAAAGGCCCCGTATTCACGGGCATAGGCGCGGAGGGCTTTGATTGGGAGTTCACCCGCACTCCACGCTTGGTAAAAGGGGTGGTTAAGTAAGTTGTGATCTGCGATTTTGTTGTCTAATACTTGTTTAAAATCCATTAAATTGGGTACTCCATCAAATTCTTCAGATTGGGGACTCCAGGCTTTAGACTGGAGGAGAAAATCTGTCCTTAAATATCTAAAATAAGTTGCAGGGCTAATTCGCCCTGGTCTACTTTAAGTTGTTTAGATACAATTTGTTTGTATCTAAAGTTAAGTCTGGTGAGTATCTTACAATCAGTTACTTTTGCAGAACGTGTAATTCGTTTACCACCTTCTACAGGTTGTAGACACAAATACTTACCCATGTGACCGCATATCACAGATAATCCGTGCTTAACATGTTTTACTAACATATTTTTACGAGTTCCAAGAAATCTCGTGCCACCGTATCTTGATCTGATACCACCTTTCTTTGGTACTTCTCTATGCAGGTTGCGTCTTTGTATAGGAATAGGCGATATACAGAATATATCCGTGTTATCCACAATGGGATCACCACCAAGCACATGATACGCTAAGCACCAACTATCCACACAATGTGCATCAAAGGTTTCTGCTGTCTTATCTTTGGACTTCTTGAGTCCGAGCCTATCGCGTATATCCTTTGTTTCGTGTCCAGATAGTGTGGAAAGTTGCCACCTCTTTTCTATTTCAGTATAAAACCATTGCTTACCAACTTCCAATGGGCTAAACGACTGGTTCCACTTCGTTTGGTATTGCTTAGTGCGTGCCTTAATATCCTCTACACAAACTTGTGTAACAGGATATAGTTTAAACAACCAATTCAATATACGCAGCTTCCAGTCCCATCTAGCTCGAGTTCCTGCTGGGATTCTTTCTTTGTTGGAAAGACGGTTCGTTCTATGTTCCCTATTGGGACACTTCCGAGAACGTCTACTTCTGCGTAACTCACGCCTCTTGGCAACCTTCTTCCCCACTTTGTTATGAGCATCCGCCTGAATATTTAGATATGTATGTGACTCAGATTTCACGGTGAACCCCTCTTTTTTACTACCAGGATCCACACCCACACATATATCCTGCTTATGTTTACCTGAAGGCACCACATTAAGCCTTACACAAAATATACCATTGCTCCAATAAGGCGTAGCCTTACCAGACTTGATCCACTTTCTCGCTCTCGCTGGTGTCGTCGGCATTAACCGATCGCCCTCTTTACTTTTCACGGGTACAAACATAGTTTGTAACTCTCCTTTTGGAGTATATGTTGCCCCATCCACATCAGAAAATCAGAGAGGATACAGACTTGGGAAGCATCCGTACCATCACTTTAGCTGCCACGCTAAGATTTCGCGATATAGACGTGTATTCAGTGTGTTTACAATCGCACAGCCTATAGGCTCGGCTGCCGTACTGCACAATCTCCAGTTTCCTTTAGGCTGGAGTCACTGAATTTTAATATGAATCAAATTCAATTGCACAGCGTTATTTCTGATAGCAATTAACGTCAGACGAAGCCAACTGCCGCAACAAAAGCACCGTTTGGAACATGTTTTTAGTGTAGCATAGAGTATGCATTGATGTCAAGAAAGGTTATTAATTTTTCAGAAGCATTCAGTTATGATTGTCGGTCAGCGAGTGATTCCAATCTAATGAGTGAACTACGAGAAACTACATGGTCACACCCATTAAAAAATCGTTTGAATTAAACGAAAAATTTGTTATAATATCACAAGATGATCGGAAGCGTGTTAGCTGGGGAGGATTGTTATGACTGAAGAACAGAAATTTATCTTCGATCTCAAGGGGTACCTGTTAATACCTGAAGTTTTGACGGCATCGGAAATTACGGCACTGAAGACGCAGATTGAGACCATCCGCACTGACCCCGAATCTCTGCCACCCCATGAACGGCGGTTTCCGGGTGGGACTGCCTCGTTTTTAATTGACCATCCTGTCGTAATTGATATTCTTCGTGAAATCCTTGGGGAAATTCGGATGGAGTCGAGTTGGTTCACTTATCGTGAAGTAGGCAATGGGGGACCGCCACCGCACGGTGGTGTCCGGAATGTGAACCCTAATTTTAACTATCAGTGTCACGATGGGAAGATATATTCTGCGCTGACGCGGGTTGTTTTTGAGTTGAATGAAGTCAAAGCAGGTGAAGGCGGCACACTGTTTTTGCCGGGAAGCCATAAAGCGAACTTCCGAATTCCTGAAACGCACCGGCAGACAGATTCACCGCTTTTTGAGACCTACAGCTGCCCGCCTGGCTCTGTGATTATCTTTACGGAAAATCTCTGTCATTCCGGGGTTGCGTGGCAAAATCCGGATCGACCGCGAATAGCCATCTTCAATTGTTATAATTTCGTCGGGTGTCAATTTCACAGACCCTCAGTGCCGAAAGACATTATTGAAGGCTTACCGCCTGAAAAGCAAGCATACTTCCGCGATGTCTGGGTTTGGCACCAAGGTGGTGCCGACAACGGCAAGAATTTGAGGTACGAGGGTTAATACGTTAGGACTTACGCAAACTGGGAAACTTTTGGACATTTGGACGCAAAAAACAGTATTTTAACCCCCTAAATCCCCTTATCAGGGGGACTTTAAGAAGCAGGGCGCAAGTCCTACTAAATCCCCTTATCAGGGGACTTTAAGAAGTAGGGCGCAAGTCCTAAATAATATAGATATCACGTATGGCTTCTACGCCTCCTGTATCACTGACTAACGCGGCACAAGCCGATGCATCGAGAAGTGTTTCAAAGTGGCGATGGACGCTGTTCGGCGTGATTCTCAGCATTGTGCCCATAGTCAGTATTTTCCTGCTCGGCATCAGTGTTATTGTTCTGCGTGTCTTAACACCGCCAATTGATTTGTCTACACCTAAACGACAAGCACTCTATTTCCAAAATCCTGCGCGTTATACAGTGGAATATCGACGTGTAGCAAAAAGGTTGCGGTGTCTGTGGATTTTTTATGGATGGCTTGCGGGGGTCATTATTTTAAATCTCTTTTGAAAGAAAGGGTAAGGAGCGGATGTCAGATAAACCAACACCCTACACAGGGTTGGAAGATCAACTCATCTTGCGCGATCACCTCGCTGCGGACCGAACGATTCTTGCGAATGAACGTACCTACCTCGCCTATATTCGCACGGCGTTAACACTGTTTGTCGCGGGTTTATCCTTTGTGCATTTCAAAGATATTTTTAGTTCACAGGTCGCTATCTTTAGCTCGCATGTCGTTGAGATCATCGGTATCATCTTTATTTTACTCGGTATCGCTACTTTCTTCGTTGGGTTTGTGAGATACAGGCGGATGCGGGCACTCATTCACAAGATTAAAGAAGAAGAACTAAGAGAATTAGGAGAAGAAGATTCGCCATGAGAATAAGAGAAGTTGTTGTAACTGGTCAAAACCAAGTGGAACTGCAGACTGCGGATATAGATGCCCCGGTGCTGGCTCCGAATGAATTACTGATAGACACAGAATACACGTTCATTAGTAGTGGGACAGAACTCGCCAATTATACTGGACGAGAACCGAAAGTATTTCAGAAGGGTGCTTGGTGTGAATATCCGTGGCGTTCTGGCTACGCGAATGTCGGAATTGTGCGCGATGTCGGGGATGGTGTTAGTCGTGCGGCTCCGGGGGACCAAGTTTTTACATACGGGCGGCACGCCTCAACGATTCGCTATTCGCAAGATCGGTTGGTCGCACCTGTTAGAGAAGCGGTGGATCCGGCTGTCGTTGCGGCATCACGGATGGCAGGTGTTGCGATGACAGCGATTGTTGTCGGAGAAATTGGCACGAACCCGTGGGTTGTCGTTTTTGGGTTAGGGCTTGTGGGAAACTTAGCATCACAGATGTTTCAGATTCACGGATGCCGCGTCGTTGGTGTGGATCCGGTAGCAGAGCGACAGAAACTTGCACAGCGATGTGGGATTGAACACACCGTTGGCGGGGATGCGGATGCGACACAAGCACAAATTCAGGAGATTACTGGCGGTGAACTTGGCGATATTACGGTTGATGCGGTCGGACACAGCAGTGTCGTTATGCAGGCACTCCGTGCGACCGCGAGTCATGGGCAGCTTATTATCCTCGGTTCACCGCGTGTGTCAGTCCACGGAGATCTGACGGATCTGCTATCCGAAACGCATCTCCGATGGATTACGATTCGGGGGGCGTTGGAATGGTGCGTCCCGATGTATCCAGACATAGGCAACCGAACTTCTCAGTGGAGTAAACAGCAGACGATCTTTGATTGGATGGCGCGTGGTCAGTTGCACGTTGAACCTTTAATTTCGCATCGTCTCAAACCGGAACAAATTAAACAGGCTTACGACGGTCTCCTCAATGAACCGAATGTGTACACAGGGGTTGTTCTGGATTGGACTGCTGCCTAATTGGGTGAAGTGAGGAAAACACTATGGATAAAACAGACTTGTTTCAAAACTGTATTGAATCCGATCTGCCACAAGGTCTCAAATTACGGCTCGATAAAGGGGAAGTGACGGACATCACATTCTCGCCAGATGGCACGCGACTCGCGGCGGGCGGGGATGGACGTATTTGGATATATGATACTACAAGTGGTGCGCAATTTGTGATGCTCTCAGGTTATACAGAACGCGTGCGCGCATTGGCGTTCGCACCGGATAATTCTTTACTTGCCAGTGGAAGTGAAGACAATACGCTTCGATTGTGGGATACCGCGACTGCTCGTGAGACGTTGACACTTGCTGGAGACTCCAATTTGGTGCAAGCGTTAGCATCTTCATCGCCAGATGGTGTTCCGCTTCCAGGATGGGATCCGCGTACAGAACGGTTGCTTGCAGCTTCGTCTGAAGCCCCTGGGCGAATTAGGAGTTTGGCATTCTCACTCGACGGCGCAATGCTTGCAAGTGGCAGCGCAGATGGCAAGGTTCGTTTGTGGGAAGTTGAGACAGGCAGATTTTTGTCATCTTTCTCGGCACACGATGGGCTTGTTTTGACACTTGGATTTTCGCCACAAGGTAATGTCTTGGCGAGTGGTGGCTCGGACACCCTCGTTCGATTGTGGGATGTCGACAACGAGCGTGTGCTATCTATCTTAAGGGGACACACCGACTCGGTCGATACCGTAGCATTTTCTGGTGATGGTGAGCTGCTCGCAAGTGGGGGCAGAGATCGGCACATTCAGTTATGGAACATAGGGACCGGTGACCTTATATCCTCGTTTCCGATCGAGGAGGGTGCTATCCGTGAATTGATGTTTTCGACAGATAGCGAAAAATTGCTATGCGTGACACAGGAAGGTTCACTGCTTGTAAGGGAATAATGAAGGACGAAAGGAGCTGAAACAGTGATTGGTATTTCTTATCATGCGGGTGGAATGAAGGACATTCCGCTAAACGAAGTTATCACGATTCTTGCCGATGCAGGCTACGATGCGATTGAGATGATGTGCGGTCCAGAGGCACATATCCCTTCTGGCGAGGTCACCGACGGTTTGCTCAAGGAAGTCAAAGCGATGGTAACCGACAGTGGCTTGAAGGTCTCTGTTATCAATCCATTTACTGGAGGCGGTCTATACCAACTGGCGGTGGAAGACCAACAGAGTGCAGTTGACCACTACGCGCTTCTGCAAGACGTAGCAGTCGCGCTTGGTGCAGGTGGTGTTAACTTCCTCACTGGCTATGGCGGTGATAAAGGCGACGCGTTCGCGTGGCGACTCCTTGTTGATGTGCTGAAGCCGATCTGTCGTCGGGCGGAAGAATTGGGCATCACAATGAACATCCACAACCACGAGGCGACAACTATTGATGCGTCTTCAAAAGTTACACTGCTGATTGAACATGTCGGATCAGATGCGCTGAAATCGCTTAACGACATCACCAATTTCTATCACCTCGGAGAGGACATCGCTGAGGTTACCGAAAAATTGGGACCGCTAACGGCGCATTGTCATGTAAAAGGTGTGACAGGCATGTATCCCTACAGCACCTTTCTGATTCCCGGCGAAGAAGGAGATGAATTGGATTTTCGGACCTTCGCAGCGAGTTTAGGGAAAGTGGGATACGATAAGTATATTTCGGTGGAGACGTTTCCGCACATGCGGATGGAGAAAGCGCAAATCGCGCATGATATGATGGCGGGAACATTGAAAGAATTGGGCTTGAGATAACTGCAGAAGGCGCGGTTAAAAACCGCGCCTACAAAACTATTAGACAAAAGCGCAGTAGTATGGCGACAACCACACCTACGCAATGCTATGATGAACCATTTTCTAACGCCTTGATGCCGGGCCAATCGCGCCACATATCCTCGTTAGGTGGTTCCTCTTGTGTTTGCTCTAATTCTGTTTTTCTGAAGTCGTATAGAACCGCCTGTCGAATCTGCTGTGAATAGTTATGTCCGGCAGCGTGTCCGATGCGATGGTGCCAGAAGACGACATCCCCCGCATTTCCGTAGCATTCAACACCTGGACCTCTGCTGATGCGCTCTCGGTCGACATCGTATTGTGGTGTCGGCTCGTTTTTGTATTGGGAATAGTAGTCGTAATAGAAGACTTGGTGGCTCCCGGGCCAGACTGTAAATCCGCCGCCCTCTGGAGGTACATCGTCAATATAGCCGACGGCACCGAGATGGAACGGATGCGCGTCTACATGACACCCGATCGACTTCTTGGGGACATCGCCGTAAGGGAGCGTGCAATAAATGCCGCGTACACGTTCGGGTTGCACCAGATTGCCTTGCCCTAAAAGCTGCTCCGCCATCCGCCAGACGTTCGGATCGGTAGCGAGGAGTTGAACCATCCAATCTTCTCCGCCGGGTTCTCGGAAATTCCAGCGGAAACCGCGTCGATGGTTGTCTTTGTCAGGGTTTTCCTCTTCAGCGGTGAAGGGACCTATCCAGGTTTCAGGAGCCTCACGTTTGCGTCCTTCGGGGGCACCGTCCCAGAGTCTTGTGCGTGCACGTTCCATCAATTCTGGGTCAAGGACGTTCCGTTTTACCAAGTATCCTTCAGTCTTGAAAAATTCGATGTCTTTCCGTGTAAGTTCAACCATTGTCTTGTATCCTTCTTCGTTGAAGTCGCACCAAGCGTG
>PYJC01000077.1 GCA_003635255.1 Candidatus Poribacteria bacterium
AGCTTTCGAGGGAAGCATAGCCCCGAAAGTTCTCTTGAAACTCCTGCTGTATCTCGAAGACAATTCAGACTTATTAAAGGAGATTACTTATATCCAAGGCATCGCAGCACTCGCAAACCATCACGAAAGTTGGATTCGATCCGTTGAGACGTGGAAAGTCAAAAAACATAATCGGAGTCGCCAATTTTCCGAACTCGCTCGGCACCTACTCGCTGCTTATGAAGTGCCGTTTTTTATGGATAGCGTCTGGTTCAACGGAAACGTAACGCACCAAAACTGGTTCAAACATATCGGCACTGGTCAAAATATCCGAACTGCCTCGGATATCCCTATACGACTCACGAAAAAGATGGCACACCATTTTCTTAAGGCACCGAGGCATTACACAATTGAGGAGGCACTCCGTTGGGGACAAGTACACGCCCTCGGTGGCGATAAATATTTGGCGGACGCGCTTCGAGGAACACGACTGACCGAAACTTTTAGCAACGACGATTTCTGGATGAATGTGATTCGCTTCTTTATTGCGAATCCGATGTTGGATGTCAGCCATGTGAACCCGATTATTGATTATATCTGGCATCAGAAATACGAGAACCGTCGGGTCTTCATTGAGAGAGGGGTTGCGAGAGAAATTGGACCGGCGCAACCGAACTTCAGTATGAGAAGGCGCACACCTGAAACGCTGCTCCGACAAGTTGAGGTATGGCACGGCGAACTCGGTAGAGTATCGAAAAGCAGAGAACTTGAGTGGCACGGTTCAGAGATCGGTGAATTTCATCTTTTAGAAGGGAGTGAGGCGGCGCGCAATATGAAATTCTGGTCTATTCGCGAACTGCTCAGCAGTGACGAGCTTATAGACGAAAGCCAGGCACTACGGCATTGCGTCTCAACTTATGCGAGATCCTGTCATACCGGACGGTCATCGATTTGGAGCATGGAAATTGAAGATGAAAATGGACGCCGCAAGATTTTGACGATTGAGGTTGCGCCACGCGAAAAAGTTATCCGTCAGGTTCGGGGCAGGCGGAATCGTTTAGCAACACCTAAAGAGAAAAACTTGTTAGGACAGTGGGCAGAACAGGAAGGGTTGCAACTCGCTGGATACATATAGGGGACTGGTTGTCAGTTATCAGAGGAATGGTTGTCGGTTATCAGTACTCAGTTGTCAGTACTGCGTCTGACTGTTGGAGACTCATTGTCAAAATCAGGATTACACCGATTATGGAAGAAACTGAGATAGGGACAAGGAAGCACACGATTGGAAAATCGAAATTACCGGAGTCTTGGATGATTCTCGCTGGCATACCGAAAACGTTGATTTCTGAAGCGATTGATGGTAAACTGTTTACAGTAGCAATGCAAGCGAAAGGAGTACCCACAATGGAAAATTCAACAACTATCCAAGAAATTGTGGAGCGGTTGGACAAACTTACCCCCTGGCAACAGAAACAGATTTTGAATTCCGTTCTCTCTTTTATAGGCGAACCCATAAGAGGTACACCGGGAAAGGAATTGCTTAAATTTGCAGGCACAATCTCGAAGGAAGACTTGGAAATTATGAAGCAGACGATTGAGGAAGGCTGCGGAATGGCATCCTTATCGCAAGGACAGCATACCAAAAAGCGTTGATTTCTCATACGACCTGTGATAAAATCTTTTTAAGAGATCAGTAGCTACAGACACACCATCCCTTAATCAAAAAGGAGGTAAAACGATGGAAAATCCAACGACTATCCAAGAAATTGTAGAGCGGTTAGAAAAACTTACACTTGGACAACAGAGACAGGTCTTAGATTTTACTTTAGAGTTGTCTGGAGAATCCCCCAGAGGGATATCTGGTAAAGAGTTAATCGAATTTGCTGCTGGACTGTTCCCGCCCGAGGATATTGAAGAAATAAAACGAGCGATTGAGGAAGATTGTGGACAGATCGACAAGTCAGAATGGTAGGTATCTTTTAGATACCAATATTATTATCGGGATGTTTGCCGAGGACAAAGCAATCCAAGAGAAAGTACAAAATACTGAGAAATTGTTTTTGGCTTCGCCTGTGGTCGGTGAACTGTATTATGGTGCGCGGAAATCCAATAGACCTATAGAAAATCTTGTGAGAGTCAACAGACTGACCCAGCGATTTCCACTCTTTTCTTGCGGCTTGGAAACGGCACAATGGTTTGGAATCATCAAAGATCAGCTGCGTCGTAAAGGAAATCTTATTCCAGACAACGATATTTGGATTGCTGCAATTGCCATGCAACGCGGATTAATTCTCGTCACGCGAGATGCACATTTTGATGAAGTCGAATCTTTGCACACAGAATACTGGTAGATACTACACCAACAACAGATACGGATCTTGAATACAATCAGAAACTGTTTGCAGGAACTGTGCAGCGGGTGCGCCGTCTACGACACGATGATCAAACGTTAGACTCAGCGTCAGCATGCTCCGAACAACAATCTCATCTTCGTGAACGATTGGCTTCTTCAGAATCCGTCCTACCCCAAGAATAGCACTCTCCGGTGGATTGATGATGGGTGTGAACGCATCAATCCCGAAGTTTCCGAGATTCGTAATCGTAAAAGTGCCCCCTTGAAGTTCTCCCGGTGTTAACTGATTACTCCTTGCCCGTTCAGCGAAATTTTTTACCTGCTCCGAGATCTCCGATAACCTCTCTCTGTCGGCATTGCGGATGACCGGTACCACTAACCCATCCTCCAGTGCGACTGCCACCCCAATGTTAATTTCCCGCAATAAATGAATCCCTTCATCCGTGAGGGTTGCGTTGAGACGTGGATGTTCCAATAAAGCATTTGCGACGACTTTTACAAGCAGGTCGGTGTAGGTGATCTTTACCTCTCTCGCTTGTAGTTTATCGTTAAGCATCCCGCGTAACTCAACGAAGGCAGTCGCGTCCACCTCGGTATGGAGCGTGACACTGGCATTCGTTTGAAGGCTCAAAGTCATCCGTTCTGCGATGATTCCACGGATGCCGTCCATAGGAATAACTTCGGTTGCCTGCTCAAGTGCGGGTGTCTCTATAACAGGCATTTCAGGTGCTGTGCTGGCTGCCTGTAGGACATCATCTCGGACGATTCTGCCATCGGGTCCAGAACCGGCAATTAAACTGAGATCGATGCCGTGCTCTTTTGCGAGTCTTCGTGCAAGGGGAGATGCCTTCAGACGCAGGGTTTCGGCTTCGGTTGGCACTGGTGCCCTCAAGTCAATATACCGTTGGACATCGGCTTCAAGGATACGTCCACCCGGTCCAGAGGCAGTAACTTGAGTCAAGTCGATAGCGAGTTTCTCCGCAAGTTGACGTGCTGCTGGGGAGGCTTTAGGCGCGACAGCGGTAGGTGCTGGCGTTGTCTTCGGTTGTGCGGGTTGTACCGGTGCTTCTTGCTCCGGTTCCTGCGTTTCCATAACTGCTGCATCCGCCTCAACGCGTGGTACGTCCTCTCCGGGTGCGCCGATAATCGCTAACAAGGCGTTGACAGGGACATTGGCACCTTCCTCAGCAAGTAATTGCACGATAACACCGTCGGTAGGGGATTCCTGTTCATGGACGACCTTATCGGTTTCAATCTCTAACAAAGGTTGCCCCTCCGTAACGGTATCGCCTTCCTTAACGAGCCATTTCCCGATTTTCCCTTTGGTCATCGTCTGATCCATCTGAAGCATTTTCAATTCAACTGCCATTATTTTAAGTTTCCTTGCGGTTCGGTCAGATAGGTTTGATAAAACACGTATCTTTCCGTAGAATCGCCCTCCATTTCATTACGGGCTTGCGGCTTTGAAGTTCAAAAAAAACCGTAGGTTTTTTATTTTCCTTGCGGTTCAATCGGGATAGTTTTACGGGAACGATCCTCTCCGTATACCCGGTTTTCCACCACGTTGCTTGGGCTTATGCTCACGGGTTGATGAAGAACCGACGGCTATTTTTTCGCTAAGTCGGTTATGACTGTGACTCAATCAATTCAATCAGGAGTTCAACATTCGCGTCTTTTTCTAAAATGAGCGCGAATTTGTGGTATTCCTCGCCTTTGAAGATCGCTTGAACGAAAGGACTAAATGCAATTAAAAATTGACTGCCCAAAAAGTTCAGCGGCTTACAAGTTTCCAAAGCGATAATTGCGGGTGTGGTCAGACTGCGTCGCACGATCCACGTCGCTGCCTTCTCAAGTAGGGCACGCTGTTCCGCTTCTGGGATGTCCTCAAGGACGGTCGGTATTTCGTTGTTCAGTTCGTTGTTTGGATTGAGCATAGTTTACACCTATCCGACACGTATCGCTTTAGAAACACGAGTTCGTCTTAGAGGTCCAAGTCGCTGAGGTAGTCAGCAATCTGCTTGGGTTGTCCATCAAGGGTTGTCTCCATTGCAGCGATAACAAGCACGAAACTTTTGATATTGTCTTCAATCCGTGTATCAGACGGTTCACCGCCATCAAGCCAATTCAGGAACTCATCGAACAGATGCTGATGTGCGTGATAAGGGATTGGCGGTGCCTCGTAGACTTCTGTCTCGCCACCGACGCGATGTATCGTCATCTGGTTTCCGCCTGCGATTTCGACTGCGCCCTCTTCAAACTCAGCGCGGTAGTGTTCAGAATTCCAACAATTAATGATCCCCGCGGAGGAGCTGTTTCCTTCATAAGAGGTGTGGACCCCGTTATCCATGCGCATCATATAGAAGCCGCTTGAATAATGTTTAAAACTTGACCATTCGGGATTCCAACCGAATCCGATCAGCGTTTCACAGTCCCCGCCGGAGAGGAACCGGAGCATGTCTAAATGATGAACGGAGCCTTCAAAGAGGAGTGCGAAATCCATATCGTGCCGCCAATCCCTTCCCCATGAGAGATAACGACGGTAATCACACGCGTATCTACCCACAATGTGCTGGAGCCGTCCTAACCTACCTTCATCACGGATACGAATCAATTCCTGTTTATTATCGGCATAGCGATAGTTTTGGATGATAGCACACGGCAACCCTGTTTTTTGTGCAGTGCGTACCATCGCTTTCGCTGCATCCAAGGTGTCGGCAATCGGTTTCTCGCAGATAACAGGCATCCCGTTTTCCATAGCGGCAATTGCAGCGGGACTGTGGAATTGTGGAGGGGTCGCCACACCACAAAAGTCAGCCTTGACCTCTGCACACGCCTCGTTAAAGTCTGTGAAGCGTTGTGAAGTGCTGAGTCCTAACGTTTCGCCTTGTGCTTCGAGAACGTCTGTATTCACGTCTGCCAAACCGATGATTTCAATTCGATCACTGAAATTACTGGTGAAGTTGTGGATCCAGCCACCTGCCATACCACTTCCACCAATCATCAAACATGTTCGTTTCGCCATATTTTTAACTTTCCTTGCGGTTCGATAAGGCTGATTTTCAGGGACGATCCTCTCCGTATATCCAGCCCGGCGTGTTGCTTGGGCTTACGTGCCCTGCCTAAACCCTAATCTTTAGGTTATAAAAGATAAACTAATATTATTATACTTGAAAATGTTCTCACACGGTAGATTTCTGCATCAGTTTGCCGCGCAAAACGTAATCGTCTTTACCATAGCGGACGCGTTCAAACTCAGCTTCAGTAGCCTCACGTCGCACCTTCGCCGGTACTCCCATTGCAATGGTTCCTGACGGGATGTCTTGTCCCTCACGGACAAGCGTTCCAGCGGCGACAATAGCACGCTCGCCAATCACTGAACCCGTCAAGAGGATTGCCCCCATACCGATGAGTGCCTCGTTGCCGATCGTGCAGCTATGGAGAATCGCACCGTGACCGATGGTAACATCATCACCGATAAGGCACGGAATCTCTTTGTCCATGTGTATCACTGCACCGTCCTGAACATTGGTGCGACATCCGATTCGGATCGGTTCTAAATCTCCGCGTAGCACGCTGTTAAACCAGATGCTCGATTCTTCACCGATCGTTACATCGCCAATAATCATCGCCCCCGGAGCGACAAAGACGGAAGGATGCACATTTGGTGTTATGCCCTCGTATTCTATCAACATTTTTAATTTACCTTAGTGTTAATGACAAACTTTACTGTTGTGCGACCAATAAGCTGCGCAGGTTTCTTATTCCCCACTTACAAGACACCACGAATACGCCTGTGAGGATAGTTACCAGCATTATAAAAAGAACGAGGCTCTCGGTATACCACGCTATTACTGGCGCAATAACAAGTCCCATATCAACAGCGAGTGTCACAGTGAAGGTTATAACTCGCAAAAACGGCTTCGGTTGATGTGTCAGTTCCGCCATCCATGGGAGTGTTCCAATTGCTGTATTCAATGCACACGCTGTTGGCAGCATCATCACAGGTGTCAACAGCACCGGCATCCAAACATCCATTGGCATTCGGAGGAGATAAATAGCGACCCAGGACCAGAATTCGGCATAAACCAACGCACAGAGAAGTGCTGTCAAGAATTTGCTTGTGTACACCAGTTTCGGTGTGACGGGAGCAGACTTCAGGATCCACCACGTTTTTGCCTCGTCCCGAATACCGTTACAACTGATACCGAAAGTAATAAGAATGCTGTAAAGTACGACCTGTACTGTGAGAATCTCCGCAGTGTTTGAATCCGGGGTGCTCCCGCGTGCCAGCAATACACCGATGTGAACCCCTAAAAAAAGCGTAAGCATTATAATAGCAATAAGCCGCCCACTATGCCTGACGAAGATTAGAAAATCTTTTAACATCATAGTCCTGATTTTGCCGCGACCGAGTGCTATGGCAATACCTTTTAGGTGCGATGCTTTAGGATCACCGTTGCTCCGTACGGATTTACGCTTGGCTTTCAATTGGCGGATATTTTCCCAACCATGCTGATAAATCAGTTGTGCGATGAGGGTTGCCATTCCTATAGAAACGAGACTACCAGCGATACCGCCGAGTGCCCATCTTAATCGGACCCCTATTGCGGTTTCAGTCGTCCAAATTAACAGAAGTTTGCCCATCCATTCGTGTGGATACCATTTAGTGCTTGTCGTCGCTGTTTCCGAGGATACCCAATCAAGCAAAAACCGATTTACTGCTATCGACTCAAAAGAAGTAAACAGCGTCAAGGATAACAAAAAACCTACTGTCACGCCAACCGCTGTACCGAGTACTTTGAGTGTTGCGAGGAGCCACCCCGATGAAAAGAAACGAGCGATCAACATGACACTGATGGTAACATAACTCGTTATTATTACGAGAAGACATAGGCATGTTGGAAATAGAGCTGCATAAAAATGCCACGGCAATTCAAATATTAGACCGAACACCACCCACGGGGGTCCTAAAAAGCAGAATATGCTCAGAAATCGGGTGATGGTAAGATGGACGAACTTATATCCAAAAATTGCCACCGGATGCATTGGCGCGGCATGTAAGAGCGCGGTATCCGGTGCTTCATATAGGTTTTTCAGTGAACTCTCCATCAACTCCTTTGCAACGACAATAATAGCAAACGCCATGAAACCGTTAATTACGCCCAACAGAAGCGTAGGATCCGCTTCTGTCAATCGCAAATGGCTGAAAAGGGAGTTGCCTAACACCGATAAAGCGACGACGAAGACGAGGTAACCTATCCCTTTTAAAACGCCTTTCCGCCATGTCTCCCCACCGTGTTTCAGACTATTTACCCATCCCTGCCAATCCGCTTTTAAGAGAACCTTAATATTTTTTAACATTTTCACTTGATATGTTACTATGGATCCTTCCAGTCTCTGTTGTTCCAAATTTTCAGACATCTGCCGTTAGATCGAGAAAAATATCCTCTAAAGTCTCAGTCTGCTGGTTAACATCTGCGGATTGTGTATGGAGTTCCCGTTTCCTCTGCTGTAATTCCGAGAGCGTTCCGACAGCGATAAGCTGCCCTTTACTGATAATGCCGACCCGGTCGCAGATCCGTTCGGCAATTTCGAGTATATGTGTTGT
This sequence comes from Candidatus Poribacteria bacterium, assembly GCA_003635255.1. GTDB lineage: Bacteria > Poribacteria > WGA-4E > WGA-4E > WGA-3G > WGA-3G. The sequence goes on from PYJC01000077.1 coordinate 7,941, forward strand.
CATAAAGACGGTGCCGCCCTGCTCACAGCGTTCACGTAAAATTTCCCTGACAGTGCGTGCGCTCCTCGGATCCAGTCCACTGGTAGGTTCATCAAGGAAAAGGATCTTTGGATGATGCACGAGAAGCGAGACAAGTAGCGTTTTTTTCTGCATGCCGTAGGAATACCCTTTAATTTGATCATCAGCTGCATCAGCGAGTTCAAGTTGTTCAAACAGGGTCTCCATTTCACGTTCGGCTTGCTTCGGCGGCACTTCATATAAATCGGCCATCATACGGACAAATTGCCTGCCAGTTAACGCTTCATAGAGCTGGGGTGTATCGGGCATGAGTCCGAGAATCGCCTTTGCCTGTAAACTCTGCTTCTGAATGTCGTATCCGCCAAGTGTTGCGGTGCCAGATGTGGGACGCAGTAAACCTGTGAGCATATTGATTGTGGTCGTTTTCCCTGCACCATTAGGTCCAAGAAACCCGAATATCTCACCGGCATCTATTTGCAATGTGAGTGCATCAACGGCACACAACTTGCCGAAATATTTCGTCAACGCCAAGAGATTAATCATTTTCGACCACTGCCCAAGACATCATCTTTGAGTTCGGCGAGCACTTGGTCCAGATTGAGGCTGTCTCCCGTCGCTTCCGCCTTGGTAGTAGTCTGGTGATGCTTGCCCTCCAAAATTTCTGCTTTGGCTTCCGTCGCTTTCAATTTCTGTTTCGCCCGTTCCAAAGCTTCAGACACACCGTTGGCTATCTCATCAGACAACAATTGATAAAGTTCAGTGCGCGTTTTTGCCTGTTTCTGACGCTGCTGCAATTCCTCAGCCTGTTCCGCTGCGTCTCGAAACCGTTGATAAAATTCGTGGAGAGCACTTTTGAGGCGCGCAACAACTGCTTTTTGGGCATCAATCTGATGCTTATAGTTGGTTGCGCGGATCATATATTCTTGCTTGCACTGCTGTGCTTCACTTGCGCGTACGTGGTTTCCCACCTGTTCAGCGACATCTGCTTTATTATCCCATACCTTCGCGGCATCAACAGCCCCTTGGTAAGCCCGTTTAAGTCGCTGCTCCTCTGCAATCGCCGTAGCGACGAGCTCTTTTGCTTCGGGGAGTCGCTTTTTCATATCAAGGACAGCCGCATTGAGAAAAGCCTCGGTCCCTTCTACTGCCTCTAAAAATTGGGCGATATTCTCTCGAATCTGTTCCGAAATTTCTTTAATCCCTTTCATTTGTGTCTACCTCCATACGTCCTTACATTCATCTATATTTCAATGAAAACTGGAAAACTGAGTGCCCTTTGATCTACCGTTACACTGTAGAACTCACACCTATTAGAAACACCTATTCCGAAAAAAGATAGCCCAAAAAGCAATTTTTATTTTCCCGGAATGAAAGGTTGAACTCACGATCCTGTCTCGTGTGTATTTAATGCTGCATAATCGGCGTTGATGAGTTCAATGCTGTAATTTGCTAATCTCTTCATGATGCACTTAATCGCGGGGATATTGTTGTCAACTAAAATTGAGGAACGGTTGTGTAACGCAGCGGATTCACCGAATGCTCCACTGCCAGCAAAAAAGTCTAAAAGCGTGTCCCCGGGGGATGAATGTATCTTGACGATACGATTAAGAATTCCGAGCGGTTTTTGCGTCGGATAACCGGTCCTTTCGCTCCCATTGGTGCTGACGATGGTATGCCACCAAACATCGGTAGGTGTTTTGCCGCGCGCTGCTTTCGCTTTGCTAACTAAATCAGGTGCCATATACGGAATCCTATCCATTTCATCGAAATTGAAGGTATAGTGTTTTGGTGTTTTCGCGTACCATAAGATATTATCGTGCTTAGCGGACCACCGTGACTTGGCGCGTCCTCCGTAATCATAAGCCCAGATAATCTCATTCATAAACGATTCCCGCCCAAAGATTTCATCAAGCATCACCTTACAGTAATGTACCTCTCGGTAATCAATATGGAGAAAGAAACTTCCATTGGGATGGAGTACCCGATAGGCTTCTTCAAAACGAGGACGCAAAAACTGCAAATAGGCATCAGAACTTTCAAACCTATCGGCGTAATGTGTAGTCTCCCCTTTGTGAGTTCGGTATGTCTTACCTTGGAAACCCACGCGGTCACCTCGGGCATCCAATTCGACCTCAATTTTCGTACGCTGCTGGCGTTTTCCAGTGTTAAACGGCGGATCAATGTAGATCAGATTGACACTTTCATCAGAAATATACTCCTGAAGAATCACGAGGTTATCGCCATAATAAAGATGATGATTAGACATTTAATTCCTTGCTCTGGTTATAATAGAACGCTATTGATCCTTGGCTTATAAGCAAAGGTGAATCTATTATGATCTTCAATACTGCTTACCGCTTTTAGTGTTTTTTATAGTGAAATTATAGCACGAGTTATGATAATTTATCAAGCCTCTGCCTGTAATCTTTAATCCATGAGATTTTCCTTGACTGCACACAACTTTTCGTGTAAAATTTTAAAGTGGAATCGTAAAATCTATAAAGAGACGAAAATCTCATGCGCATTCTGAATCTGAACCGTAAACTCAAAAGTGCAAGACGTCTGCCTGAGATTGTCAGTGTCTTTGCAAGACACGGCTTTGGACATATTATCTCTCAAATTCTTGAACGGGGTCGGACGACCCGTTTTAGGTTCAAAGGCATGCTTGTCCGGAAGGCAAGACAGGACGCTCACGCTGAAAAGAAACCGAAGTGGTGGCATTTATGGCGTTCAAAAAAAGGTTCAGACCAACAACAAAATGCATCCGGGACATTGTTATCTGTTCCAGAGCGGTTAAGGCTCGCTTTTGAAGAGTTGGGTCCAACATTTGTTAAATTGGGACAAGTTCTTAGTACACGGGTGGACATCCTCTCTGAACTCGTTGGACAAGAAGAAGCCTTGGCGTGGATTACCGAGTTTCAGAAATTACAGCGACACGCGCAACCCTTCGATTTCTCAGAGGTGCAAACTACCATTGAAACAGAATTTAAACGACCGCTTGAGGAGGTTTTTCCAACATACGAACAACAACCCTTTGCAGCGGCTTCAATTGCCCAGGTGCACTCGGCAACACTGATAACCGGTGAACCGGTTGTCGTTAAAGTCCAACGTCCGCGGGTCGCAACGGTTATTCAGACAGATCTCAATCTCTTGATGGAGTTAGCCGAGCAGCTTGAAAATAGCGATCCTGAGATGCATCTCTTCAAACCGACTGAACTTGTCCGCGAATTCTCGCGCTCCATTCGGAAAGAGATTGACTTTACAATTGAAGCGGCAAATACAGATGCTTTTTACCAGAGGTTCGCAGCGTCCTCCAAAATGAAGATTCCCAAAGTTCACTGGGAATTCACGAATCGTCGTGTTTTGACGTTGGAACGCATCGATGGTATCCCAATTGACGCGATTTCGCAATTGGACGAGATGGGATTCAACCGAGTGGAACTCGCTGAAACACTTGTGGAACTGTTTTATACACAAGTACTGAGCGATGGTTTTTTTCACGCAGATCCACATCCAGGAAACGTTTTCGTTTTAGAGGACGGGAGGATCGGTTTAGTAGACTTCGGTATGGTAGGCAGGATAAGCGACGATATGTTGCGGCACATCTGTAATTGGCTGAGCGCCGTGTTAACCAAAGATGTGGATGCTGTCGTCAGAAGTTACATTCGGATGGGGATCCTCGGTGATGAAACGGATATCACAGCGTTGAAGTTGGAAATGAATGACTTTTTAGAACGTCACTTTAATATGCCGCCGAGTCGGCTTCGCCTCGGTGAAGTGATCCATGAAGTCTTTAATGCATCACTGCGCCATCAGATTCATACGCCGCCAGCATTTTTAATGCTCGGTAAAACGGTAGCAACAGTTGAATCAGTTGTGATGAAACTGAACCCAGATTTTGATATTTTGGAATTCAGCCAACCGTATATTGCCCAATTTCTCGTCCAAAATTTTGGGACGAAACGCTGGGAACGGCAGTTTGTGGATTCTATGGAAGATTTCACAGAACTTGCCCGCGATATGCCGCTCCAATTGCGTCGTATCTTGCAAAAATTACAGCGAGGTTCTCTTAAGTTTGAGTTAGAACATCTCAGCCTTGAAGCAGTGATTAAGGCGTTTGACCGGGTTATCAACCGAATTGCCTTTAGTCTCATCATCGCTTCGCTGATTGTCGGTTCGTCGATTATCCTACAGGGTGTCGGACTCTGGGAGTGGAAGTTCTTCCTTGGCATTATGGGCTACTTAACCGCAACGTTTTTCGGATTCGGATTGGTCATCTCTATCTTACGTTCGGGTCGCTTCTGATTTAGTGTTCAGCAGCGCATGCGTTGGTAGCAAATAAAGAGGTATCCGTTATGGCAATCTTACTTGGATTAGACGTTGGTGATATACGAATCGGAGTTGCTCTGAGTGATGAACTCGGTGTTGCGGCGCATCCGCTGTGTACGCTAACCCGAAAAAATAGGAAAGTGGATCTAATCGCCATCGCGGATCTCGTTTCTATCCACAAAGTAGAACGTGTTATCATCGGGTTACCCATTTCTCTTGATGGTTCTATCGGCACGCAAGCGGAAAAGGTTCAGAAGTTTGCACAACGTTTAGAAAACGTGATTGATATTCCAATTGAGTTTCAGGATGAACGCTTCACAACTGCCGAGGCTGAAGATATTTTGCAAGAACTTAATAAAGATACAAAAGAACAGAAAGAACTCATTGATGAGGTATCGGCAGTGATTATTCTCACTGACTATTTGAATCAAGATCGGGAGACCACAACTGCAGCATCTACGAATAATACCTGATTTTTATTAAGCGTGAAAGTAGCACAACTGGAGTTCCTCGAACAATCATGAATTAAAACGATGGGGTCACTAGAAAAAACACGAATAATTAAGATAGTTATATTAACGCTCTGCGGTTTCGGGACGCTTTGCCTCATCGTTCTGTTGGTTGGGGTGTACTTAACATCACCACCGAGTTCTTCAGAAGATATTGTCAATTTCGAGGTGCCAATAGGAAGCAGTTCACAAACAATCGCGCGGCAACTTGCCGAACAGAAGTTAATTCGGAGCAAATATGCCTTCCGTATAGCTGTTCGACACAGAGGATCTGACAGACACTTGCATGCAGGCACTTATGTGTTGCGCCGGAATATGACCCTGTGGCAGATCGTTGACGAATTTGAAAAAGGTCAAGTTACACTCATCAGTTGGACAGTTCCTGAGGGCTTAACGGCAGCTGCGACCGCCGAACTTTGGGAAACGGAGGGCTTCGGCACAGCTGAAGCATTTCAGGAGGCTGCCCAATTACCTCACCTGTTGAAACAATATGGTCTCGAAGATAAGACCGTGGAGGGTTACCTCTTTCCGAATACATATAGATTCGCGAAAGGGATAACAGCTAAGCAGGCAGTGAAAATGATGCTCGAGGAATTCAAACAACAGTGGACTGAAACATTCGATAAGGAGGCGCGAGGTTTAGGGTTTACACGGCACGAAATCGTAACGCTTGCCTCGGTGATAGAAAAAGAGGCACAATCCAAATCGGAACGTCCCCGGATTGCAGGCGTTTTTCATAATCGGCTTAAACGAAAGTGGAGGCTTCAGGCGGATCCAACTGTGCTTTACGCCTTAGGGACCCCAAAACGACTCTTAACGAGAGCGGATCTGAGTGTTGATTCACCTTATAATACATACAAACATAAAGGTTTACCGCCGGGTCCGATTGCGAATCCGGGCATTGACTCGATCACAGCGGCACTGCACCCCGAAAAAACAGACTATCTCTATTTCGTGGCGATAGGCGAGGGAAAGCACCATTTCTCAAAAACGCTCTCAGAACATAACAGGATGATACGAAAAATTCGACGTGCCTCTCGTGAACGTTAGGTATGTTTTACAATAAACCGAAGGGATGGTTGTCAGGGTTAATAACTGTCAGCGATCGGTAGTCAGAAAGAGAAATCTGATACTTATCAAATTTTTTAGGATAGCCGATAGCCGATAGCCGATAACTACTACAAAATGGCAAAGGCAGATTTGCAGCAAACGATTCAAAACGAAACGACACTTATAGGAAAAGGGTTAATGTTAGGAGAAAATGTGACATTAACCTTGAAACCGGCACCGATAGATTCTGGTATCGTCTTTCGACGTATAGATATGGTAGATACGCCAGAAGTGAAGGTGTGTCAGGAAAATTGGGCGGATATTTTGCCGCGATGCACGAGTTTACGCAGCGGCGATGCGACGGTTAGTAGCGTTGAACACCTCCTTTCTGCTTTGGGTGGACTCGGCGTTGACAATGCAGTCGTGGAACTGGATGCCTCGGAACCGCCTGGGCTTGATGGGAGTGCGGCACCGTACGTCGAAACCATTGAAGCGGTAGGACTCACCTCGCAAGATGCGCCCCGGAACTTTATTGAAGTAGTGGAACCATTCGCACTTTCTTCGGGAGATAGACAACTCGTTTTGTTGCCTGCTGACGCGTTAGAGGTAACGTTCGTTTACGCGCATCCACAAACAAGTCCACAAGTCGCGACATTCAAAATAACGCCTGAATCATACGCTCGCGATATCGCGCCTGCGCGGAGTTTCTGTTTTGAGGATGAAATCGAAGCATTACAGGCTCTCGGTATCGGGAAAGGCGCGAGTTACGAGAATGTCCTCGTCATCAATGGTGCAGGTGAGCCCAGTACACCGCTGCGTTTTGAAGATGAATTCGTCCGACATAAGATTCTGGATCTGATTGGTGACCTTTATTTGGCTGGCAATTTACCGAAGGCACATGTGATGGCAATGCGGACGGGGCATCAGTTCCATGCCGAATTTGTGCAAGCACTTGGTGAAGCGGGGCACCTTCAACAGGGACCCGTTCAAGAACCTATCGAGGTGATGGATATTTATGAAGTGTTACCCCATCGGCATCCGATGTGTATGGTTGATAGAGTCATCGAATATGAGAGTAAAAAGCGAGCAGTTGGCATTAAGAACGTGACATACAACGAACCGATTTTTGAGGGACATTTCCCGACGCAGCCCGTGATGCCGGGTGTATTACAGATTGAAGCACTGGCGCAACTCGCTGCATGGCTCGTGCTTCGGGACATTGGTAAGGAAGGTGAACTCGGTTACTTCCGTTCTATAAGCAAGGCAACATTTCGACGTGCCGTCATCCCTGGCGATCAACTCCGATTGGAAATAGAGGTTGCCCAACTGCGCAGCCGACTTGCCCGCATCGAAGGACGTGTTTATGTAGGAGACGAACTTGCTACAGAGGCTGAACTGTCAATCGTATTGGCATCTGTCTGAATTGGCTATCAACAGTCAGCAACCGGCTATCGGTCAAGAGATCTCCTGCAACAATCTATCCTCACTCGGCACACTCCACGGGCGGATTATCTGTTACAAACTACGTCTTAACCGACTGTCGATAGCCATTAGAGAGGAACATTCATGTTAGAGACTAACATTCACCCTACGGCTATTATTTCTCCAAAAGCGACATTGGAAGAAGGGGTTAAGGTCGGTCCCTATAGTCTTATTGGTGAAGAGGTTCATATCGGGCGTGGCACTGTGATAGGTCCGCATGTTCAGATTGAGAAATGGACAACAATTGGTGAAGCATGCAAGATTTTCTTCGGTGCTACGATCGGTAACGAATCTAAAGACTTGAAGTACGGCGGTTGGCGGAGTTATGTGAAAATCGGCAGTCGCAATATTTTACGCGAGTATGTTTCCATCTCCCGGTCAACATTTGAAGAAGGGTCAACTATTATCGGTGACAATAACTTGCTGATGAATTGGGTTAATCTTGCACACGACACTATCGTCGGCAATAGAACAATCATGGCAAACTTTGTCTCATTAGCGGGGCATGTTGTGATTGAGGATGACGTTCGATTGGGTGCACATGCTGCATTACACCAATATGTGCGCGTCGGCAAGATGGCAATGGCAGGCGGATTCTCAAAAATTGTACAGGATATTCCACCGTTCGCATTGTCCGCTGGCCAACCGGCGCGTGTTCGAGATCTCAACCGTATAGGCATCCGAACATCTCGGATCAATCCTTTGTCGCAGCTTACGCCTGAAACGCTTGCGGAGTTAAAGAAAGCATTCCGTATTTTGTTCCGCTCTGGCCTACCTCTCAAACATGGTGTCGCCAAAGTTAAGGCGGAACTCGAAACGATTCCAGAAGTTGAATATCTACTTGATTTTATTCAGACCTCCAAACGTGGCATCGGATTCAGCCAACCTAATCGTGCGCTGAGCGGCTAATTTTCTCTTGACCGTCGGCGTTCAAAGATTCGCCACTTTTAGATGATATGCGGAGCGAAAACGGTGGAAAAATTGGGGATTATTGCGGGTGCGGGCGAACTTCCAGTGTTATTGGTGCGTGCCATTGCCGCTCATGATCGCAAACCTGTTGTCGTCCAAATCACAAAGTCTGATGCTCAACGCTTTGCTGGCATCGCATCCGAAGTCCATACCTATGGTGTTGGACAGATTCAAAAAATTGCCCGAACACTTCTCAACTCAGGTGTAAAAGAGGTGGTGATCATTGGTAAAGTCGAAAAAAATATTCTGCTTCGCCCATTCCAAATTGATACGACCACTATTAAAATTTTAGTACAGAACCGACGTGAAAAACCCGCCGCAATTGTCAACGCAGCACTCAATTACCTTGAATCTACCGGACTCACTATCCTCCCTCAAGACCGATATCTCCATGATCTTCTCCCACAACCTGGTGTTTTAACAACGCGACAACCGACCGCGAGCCAACAGTCAGATATCAAACTCGGTATCACTACTGCACGTCAGATCGCAAATATGGATATCGGTCAAACCGTTGTTGTTAAAAATCAGATTGTACTTGCGATTGAAGCGATTGAAGGGACAGATGCCACTATTAAAAGAGGTGGAAATTTAGGAAGGAAGGGAGTAGTTGTTGCAAAAGCATCTGCTGAGAATCATGACTTCCGTATCGATGTCCCGACAGTAGGCATGCAAACGTTAGAGGTGTTGCATCAAGTTAACGCGGGTGCGCTGGCAGTAGAAGCGCGGCGAACTTTTGTTATGGATGCCGAAGCCCTCATTCAGCAAGCAGACCAGTGGAAAATCGCAATTGTTGCCGTTGAATAATTAAAAAAAGAGGCGGAGGTGATACAACAGTCGCCTCCGCCTTTCCGAAGATGCGCTTCAAATTATGCAGCGTCTATTGCAGTTGCTACCTGCTCCGTTGTTGGAAACTGTCCAGTTTCTAACTTCGAGTAGAGCAAAGTGCCGTTTAACGAGACTTCAAAAGCCCCACCACTGCCTGGAATCAGATCAACTTTCGCAACTTCTGCACCATACTTCTCTTTTAAGGCATCTGCCAAACTGGCTGCCCGTGGTTCATAGTTTCAAGAGGTGCAGTATTCAATTCTCACTTCCATGGGTAACATCCCTCCTGATTTAGATTTTGAATAAATCCAACCGTTTGCCTTAAAATTCTACCATTAATTTTGGGAAATTGCAAGTTTTTTCGCGTGCGCTAAACATTCCGCCCAAAAGATTGGCATGAATCTTGCTACTATATGGTTAGTGTAGACACACATTGTGTTCACAGAAACGGAGTCAGAGCATACGCCACCGCTGTGTTAGGCACAGCCCACCGATGTGAAGTTAGCAAATAGGTGTTTAAATTATGAACAAGGCTATCCAATTTCTGAACAAACCTGTCCTTTTATCTATCTGCCTCCACCTGATAGGTGTAGGGATTGTATCACTGTCTATTGTCGGATCATCGGATAAATACGGCAATGCGATTGTAGCGGAGTTTGTTTCGCTCCCGAAGACCGAAAAAACTGTGCGCACACCGCGTCGACTCAAGACACCGGAACTAACACAGCCAGATATGGTCCGCTCACAACCGCCGCGTATCCGGACATTTACGGAAGTTGCTCATGTTCGGCAAAATGAACTGCAACCCGTTGCCGATACACTCCCAATTTCTACTGTTCATCAGACGACTCCGGCAGAAATTGGAATAAAAGGTGGGAGCGCACTTCAGCACCGCTTACCGCCTCGTCCGACAATTGACCGTCTACAACCAACACGCTTTACACCTAAACGGATGTCTCGTTCAGAATGGACATCCATATCACCTGTTATTGCAAGCGCGCAGGCTGCAGAACTCCCATCGGTCTCCCCAGATTTGAACGAACCGATACAAAACGCTCGGTTTTCTCATAAAATCGATCCGATATACCCTGAATCTGCCCGCCTTTCTCATAAACAGGGTCTCGTTGTTCTTGAAGCGACAATAGGTGTGGATGGCATGGCAAGAAATATCAAAGTTGTCAAAGTCGTTGAAGTCAGTGGCTTAGGATGTGAAGAAGCGGCGATTACCGCCCTCAAAGCATCCCAATTCACACCAGCGAAACAGGGCAAAATCGCTATCAGCCAACGCCTCCGTATCCCTTATCGTTTTCAATTCAAAAGTTAGAGCCCCACAGCATTCCCTACCTAAATATTGTGAACTCTGCTCTTGCATCCCTTTAGTGTCAGGATAAAAAAGACTTGCACTATCACAGTATTCCGCGTATAATCTTCCCTACTGAACGTATCAGATCGCCGTGACTTGGAGATTACTTGTGGCGATTCGGAGATCGTTCTCAAGCGGAATAAGGAGGTAAAATATATGGATGTTCGACTGGATAATAAGGTGGCTGTGATTACTGGTGGGTCTACAGGGATTGGTGCAGCAACAGCGATTGAATATGCCCAAGCAGGTGCGAAGGTTGTCTTCGGTGATATTAATGAGGAAGACGCTGAAAAAACGCTCAGCACGATCATTGAAAACGGTGGGACTGCGAAGTTCCAACGCACGGATGTCACTGTCGAAACTGAGGTAGCGGATTTGATGGAAACTGCTGATACGGCATTTGGTGGGATTGACACGTTGGTAACTTCAGCAGGTGTCCTACGCGGACCAAGTGTTCGCATTGATGATTTTGAAGCGGCGACTTTTGACTCGGTTATCGACGTGAACCTGAAAGGTACTTTTTTCGCACTTAAACACGCTGTGCCGATAATGGGACGAGAGAACGGCGGTGTTATCCTGTGTATCGCGTCAGGAGCAGGTGTCCGCGGTGGAAGTTCCTCGGTTGCCTATGCCTCCAGCAAAGGCGGGGTTAATGGACTTGTAATGACGGTAGAAAATCAAGTTGGGTCAATGGGTATTCGCATGCACACTATCTGTCCAGGTGGGCTTGCAACGCCTTTAAAACTGGGACAGATTGCTGAATCAGCACAACGGGATGGACAAGATCCAGATGCGGCTGTTGCAAATGCCCGTAATTCGCTCGGTGATCCGGCTGGTGTCGGACGCGTACTCACGTTCCTTGCTTCTGATGCGGGTTCATACACGCGTGGGCAGATTTTCACAAGATGAATTTGAACGCTATCGTTAGAGATTAGCAGGTTTTAAGAACTTTGATATAGTGGCACTAAGAGGAAAAGATATAGTCAAAGTTCAACCACAAACTTTTTGAGTAACGATAGAAAAAAATAGGGAAAACTGCAGAAAAGAATGCCCAGATACCTACATTGACAAAGAAAGGGATAGCGGTGAGAGTTTCGAGGAGGAAATAACTCGGAAAAGCTATGAGGACTGTCACGCCATAGTTGAGATACATCGCGCCGATAAAGTACCCCGATTCTCGTTCAAATTTCAAGGCGCATTCTGCACAGTGCGTAAACATCTTGAAATACGATTGAAACAGTGCTCCGTTTCTACACTGCGGGCATTTTAATCGAAAACCGCATCGCAGGATCCTACTGAGGATGCCAAAAGTTAACTTCATGCGTTAATAGGTATTGTTATCCCAAAAAACTTTGAAGGTGCGGAGGAGTATTTTGAAATCATTCCAGAATGATAGGTTTTCAATGTACTCCAAATCAACAGGAATGCCATCTCGGATGGTCCCTTGTCTACGGGGGCTAAGCTGCCAGAGTCCTGTCATTCCTGGACGGACGAGGTGGCGCTGATTTTCCCAGGGTTCATAATTCTCAGCGAGGAAGGGCATTTCCGGGCGCGGACCTACGAGGCTCATTTCGCCCTTTAGCACATTGAAAAGCTGAGGTAACTCATCTAAACTCGTCTTACGGAGCCATTTGCCGATCGGTGTTATGCGACCATCATCGATTGAATCAGGTTTCTCCGAATACGATGGCGTATCAACATGGAGGCTCCGAAACTTGTGGATGACAAACTGTTCATTTTTTAGCCCGACTCGCTTGTGGGAAAAAAAGACAGAACCGCGTGAGGTGAGTTTAATAAGAATGGCAATCAATCCCATCAGCGGGGCAAAAATAATGATAAGAAAAAATGCAGCGATCGCATCAAACAAATGTTTGCCACGCTTTGCGTAGAAAGAGGAGAGTCGTTCCACGAGAGTCCCTGTTTTTGGTATTTTTGGCGAAGCTTTCAAACTAAAATTTTCATCGCGATGCTGACTCGTTTCGTCCGCATCTTTTCCTATCTGGTTGATGCTTCTTGATAGGAATGGCATCATTAATTCCTCTGCTTGCAGTCCAATATTAGGTGTGAACTTAAAAAGATATATGCTATCTCGGCGAAATTCTCAGTGCATTTATATAACAGATAAACGTCATTAATCCTGTTGGAGTTTCTCAAAAACATCAAGATATTGCTGCGCTATATTCTCCCAATTGAATCGGTTTTGAATCTGTTCTGGTGCTCGCCTTCTGAAATTTTCAACTTGTTCGGGGTGTTGTTCCAACATCTGCATTTTCTCTGTGAGCGATGCGACGTTTTTGTCAAAGAGCACGCCGTAATGCCCACCCTCGAGGACTTCATCATTGAAGGGTGTATTCAACGCAAGAATGCAGTTGGAAAACCCTAACGCCTTCAGAATAGAAGGGTTAATACCGCCAAACTGATGTCCATGGATGTAAGCGAAGCAGTGATGGTGAAGTTCCTTAATGTGTTCAGAACTATCAATATGCCCGAGAAATTTGACGTTTTCGTTGGCAATGTTTTTTAATTTCGTTAAAAATTCGTTTTCGCGTTTGTTTCCTTTATAATCAGCCCCCCCCGCGATAGCCAGTTGCTTCTGGCTGTTAGAGGCAACGAATGCCTCTAAAATGAGGTCAGCATTGTTATCTGGGACAAGCCGACTGGCGATGAGGTAATAATTTCGGGATTCAAGCCCATAGGTTTCAAGGACTTCCGGGTGTTCTGAGGGTTCAATGTTCGCGCCATAAGCGATATAGGTTGTTTCTGCGCCCAATTCCTCAAGATAGAGTCGCTTCATTTCAGATGCATCAGTAATAACGATTGGAAACGCTGCCGTTGCCATCTTTGCTGCCCATTTGAAGTAAATTGCCCCAATTCCTTTCCATTTTGGACGGAGCCATTCCATTCCATCAACATTGATAACAGCGGTTTTACCAGCGATTCGGAAGAACCATCCAAACGGGCCGTTACCCGCATTCCAGGTCAAAATGACATCAGAGGCGGTAACTGAGGCGTGTACCGTTGCGAGGAAGCTGTGGCTGAGAGTACTGAACATCTTATGCTCTATACTTGGTAAGTAAATAAGCTTGATGCCCTTCCATTCTGCCGGTCTCTCTTTGAAAAGTGATTTCCGACAGTAAACAATGACTTCATGTCCAGCTTCTACCCAGCGCGGGGCGAGTTCCCCCATGATTGTTTCCAGTCCACTATAAGTGGCGGGAAGCCCGCGTATGCCCAATACCCGAATTCTCATCTTTTACCTCGTCTCAATACGCGTTGCGAATCAAAGGGTGCTGTATATATTATACCCACTTTAAGCGCGAAAGTCCAATTTGTTTTAACGATGCGGAATCTATGAGCAACGCTTTATAGTTTTTGATGATAGAAATCACATAAATCTTCATTTTTTTTATGGAAACCGGTAGAGGAATTTGGCTTCGATTTCATTTGCATTTTCATGTATATCTGGACGATTTCCTAAATTCAGTCGCCATACGCGAGTCCACTCTGCATAGATTGAATACCGTCCAATAACAACCCAATTAGCCCCAACTGAGAGACGATGCTCGCTTTGTGTAATGCCAGATAAAGGTATCCATACGTCATCTTTCGGCGCGTCAGAGGGATGTTCCTTATCAATATTGCCTGTTCCGTGGCGCTCTAATTCATAACCAAAAATCGTCTCAAGTCTATTTGTCCACCGGCGACGTAATTCCAGCCACAAGTTGTCTGCATCAGAACCGATCCTATGTCCAATAGGTGTTGTAAAGTGTTTGTAGACATTTACTGGATTCACGTGCGTATATGCGTATTGATTGATAAAGGCATATTCAGCTTGGAAATCGGTATCTGCGATGCCAAAAGGATCTGTTAGATATATGCCGCCTAAGATGCCAAATTTAGTATCCCAATGCTTAAAATTAGCGGCAGGATTTCCATCGTCAACCATCAGTTCGCCATAAATTTCAAAATTATCTATAGGGCGAAGTCGCATATCGACACTCATAAGAACGTTGTCTCCACTGCCGGGGACGCGACCATCTGCCCGCGAAATTGGTTGCTCGTTAATAAGGTAAATATTGACCGGGTTCAGATATCCCGGCTCAAAACGGCTGCCGTAGACGACAACCTCAGAAAGCCCAAAGCCAAACCTATTCCAGAAATATCCCTCTACCCTATGTCCCGAAATATACTTATCATTGATGTCCTCTGCCATGTCCTCCAATATACCAGTGAACGCAGTGAAGGTGACAGGATCGTAGGTGGCTTGGAATTTGATCATGTCCATCGCCAAAGGGTTTTTGGAGATTAATAGATTGTCATGATAACCAGGCCCCCACTGTAACGTTTCCTGACCGAGCTGTAACTCAAACCACGGTAAATCAAATTTCATATACGCGTTAATAGCAGTTCGATTTTTGAGTTCCCCCTCTAATTGTCTAATTTTCGTCTCATCAGGAAACAGATCTTCAAATATCTCACCGTATACGAATCTATGTGCTATATCGGTTGTAAAGGCGAATGTTTCCCCCACCTGCCCATAAAGTTGGGGGTAGATGGTGGTAACAAACATATTTCCTTCAACCGGCGGCTCCTCCGACAGATTATCGACAAGGTGCGTGATCGTACGTTGTGAGGCCCTTAGATCGAAGGAGAAACGATAGTCTTGACCTGCCATCGTCATTAGGTGCAGTCGTCTGCGAGGCGGGATTTGTGTTCCAGCCTCACTGTAAAACGCTAACAAAGCGTTTAACCGCTCTTGATCGATGGTACTCAATGTGATTTCGCCGTCCTGCTGTTTCCGATGTACCTCCAGCAGATAAGACGCCACCTGTTTTCGGGTGAGAGGTAACGAACCGCGCCGTATACCGGGCAAAACTCGCTTATTAAGTAAACGATGAACAAAACGATAGGTTTCACGATTAAAGTCAGAAAGATCTGGGTTGAGGGGGACGTTAATCAGTGAAGAGGCTTCTGTTAGCGGGGAAGCCAATAGCAACATTGCAAGATAGGTAATTAACAGGTTCCGTAAAACGATCATATTTTCTTTCCATCCTATTTGAGAATTACCATTTGGCGTGTAGCTCTGAATTGACCTGCCTGAAATGTGTAAAAATAGATACCACTCGCAACGGGTTCACCTACAGCATTCCGACCATCCCAATACGCAGCACGAGACGACGTGCGATAGGGACCAGCCGTTTGGAAGCCAAGCGATAACCGCCGAACAGCTTCTCCTTTTAGGTTATAAATATCAATATGGACCTTCGCGTCTTCTGCCAAATCATAAGGTATCCAGGTCTCAGGGTTAAAAGGGTTGGGATAGTTAGGCAAGAGGGTTGTTTCTGTGGGTACTGTTGTGTTGATGAGGTGTTCTAAGGTTGCAATCCCCTGTCGAAAAACATCAGAGCCATCATCTACCAAATGTGCCTCCGTGATCCACTTTTCTATCATCTCAAAATCCTCTGTATCGATAACAAAACGTGTTGGTGGCGCCTCCGGACTGTTGGATTCCCCGAAGTGCGCGGCAACGAGGAGCAGGTCAATGATGTCAATGCTGCCATCATTATTTACGTCAGTTTTTGGATATATTGGATCGTCGGTCCCAAAACTATTTGAAACAGCGCGTAGATCTTGTATATCAACAACACCATCGTCGTTTATATCCCAGGGCAACGTTTGTGGCATGGGTATCTGTTCTTGAATATCTGGCAGAGCTGCTTGCCACCCCGCGTGGAGTTGTTCGCTGAGATGCGCAACGAGTTGCGTGTTTTCTGATAAGTTTACAATATTGACGGTTTCATCGGGGTCAGCATCGTAATCGTAGAGTTCACGTCCCCATTTTCCGTTGCCGCCCCACTCGGTGTACCGATATTGCGCTGTCCGCATAGATCGTCCCCTTTTACCTGCGCGACTGAGTTGACTAAAGGCAGCCGTTTTCCACAGACGCGTCGGTTCTTCAATGACTGGCATCAAGCTCAAACCTTCTAACTCTGAAGGCACGGGAAGCTGACATGCATCACATAACGTTGGATAGAGATCAACGAGTTCGACGAGGGCATCGGTACGGTTAGACTGTTGTCCGGGCGGGACACTGATGATCATAGGAGAACGGAGAGCGATTTCAAAAAGCGTATTTTTGCGCCACGTGCCATGCTCCCCAAGATGGAACCCGTGGTCCCCCAAAAAAACAACAATAGTATTTTGAGAAAGACCCAGTGTATCGAGTTGTTGGAGCACACGCCCTACCTGGGCATCCATGTAACTTGTTGATGCAGCATACGCTCGGATTAATTCCAATGTTTTCTCATCCGATAGAGGTCCTTCATCTGGAATATCCATATATTCCCTGAGTCCACGTAAGCTGTTATTCGCAATTGCTGGTGCACCGCTCGGGAGCGTAGAAGTCGGAGGCAGAGTGAAGTCTTGTTGCATGTAGAGTTCATAATACTTCTTCGGTGCTTGGAAAGGCAGATGTGGCTTCTCAAAACCAACAGCAAGAAAAAATTGAGTATGTTGAAGTTCTGTCAAAACGGCGGTTGCTCGTTCAGCAGTTTTGCCATCTGGAAGATCATTATCTTCAACATCAAGTGATTGCCAAGCGGGCAGACGTAGAGGGTCGGCGAATATCCACGGCCGTATCCATGACGGGACACTCCAAGAATAAGCATCATCTTGTGCCTCGAAATTATGTCCAATTTTACCAACAGACTGTGTGTGATAGCCGAAGGCCTTAAAATGTTGTGGAAGCGTCACGGCACCAGGCAGATTGTTCCGAAAATTTCCAGCATTAGAAAACACACCTGTTGTTTCGGGACGCAGCCCAGTCAACATTGATGTTCGTGAGGGATGACAGAGAGGACTCTGACAATAGGCACGGTTGAAAAGGGTCCCACGTTCGGCTAAGGCATCAATGTTGGGCGTGTAAATCTCTGGATGACCATAACATCCAAGTAGAGGACGCAGGTCATCAACAACCATAAATAAAACATTGTATTGCCCCTTGGCATTAACTTGACTTTTAGGCAACAGCGCGGTTGTGAAAGCGGCGGTTCCTATTTTCAAACTTGTAGAAAGGAAATCACGCCGCGTAAAAGGACGCTTCAGCGAGGATAGGACCTTCGACTTTAGAGTTGATACTTTTTGCATAATGTAAATGCTTCCTAAGGAAATATTACGATTATTTTTTCATCCGTCACAGATTCTCTGAATAGCGCAAGAAGTTCTTCCTCACTCTTTTCAGGAAATTCAAATGATAAGCGGAGATATTCAACGATTAACGCGTCAAAAGCACTGATGTACGTAAAGTAAAACATACCGAGTGTGTCGTTTAGTACTTTTTCAGCAAAAGCATCTTCAAGGTTTTCAAGTCCTTGCAACCGGGCAGCATTTCCAAGGTTTTCCTGGCGATATATCTCCACTAAATCAATCCACAGTTCCTTTCTAAAACCGAGTTCGTTTTTGAAGATTTCCTCAGAGGCAGTGAACACGGTAGAAAAATCGCCTGTTTCTTCGGCTTTTTGGTGCGCCTCCGTCCGTCTTTGATTGACTTTTTCCATTGCCGCCTGTGCTTTTTCTAAAGAGCTCTGCGGAGGGGTGATAATTTCCATAATTGGCTGTTGCATCACTCGATCGCACCCGATGAGGGATACGAATGCACAAAGCATTAACACAATCAATAATATCAATAATCTCATTTTAACTCCTTTTCAAATTTTCAAATAAACTGTGAATTTATTATATGGTTGTCCTATTTTAACAGTCCACTTAGGTCAAAAAGTGCACTAACTATCATATCTTAATTTTCCCATTATGTCATAAAAAATAGGTGCAATTTTCGGATGAATGTCAAACGGTTTCCTGGCAGGTACGGGATGTAAGGTCTGTCGAGCATACTCTTGAAAAATGTTGTCGGTTGGTAGTTCACAGAAATTACATAATGCGGCAAGGACCTTATCTGGGTCCGATGTCAAATCCTCAAAGCGGATGAGGTGGATACAATCAGATGAGGCTTGCATTAAATGGAGTCCCTCTTGCATAGTGAGTATCCATTCTACGGCGGCTCTGTCAAGATGCCGTTCAAACTGCTTAACCTCATTAGCGATTCCAGAGAACATTAAATCCGTTTTAACGAGTTGTTCGACCAAAAGCTGCCATTTCCGATCATCGATTCCCCACCAATCGTGTCTTTTTCCATTAACCTGAACACCGAGCCGCTTTGACCAAGTTGCGATCGAATGACATGTATCCCAACCATTTCGGACGAGAAAGATGAAACGGGCATCGGGAAAGAGCTCACGGACGAAATCCACTCTGAAGATAAGTTCCGGATATTTATCAACAAGACGCTTTGAACAAGTTGCTGTCAAATAAGCGCCGAACATTTGAACAGCACGTTGATGCATTTCGTCTGTTACATCTTCCGCTGTAAGACGATATTTTGCGTCGGTTTGACTATAGTTCCCGATGATGTCTTCATGTGGATGGATCAGATGCCATATCGCCTTGGGTTCATTGAGGTAACCGACTTCCGTGTGCATAGAGAGAACAATACCGAGTATGGTGGTGCCGCTCCGCCCGGTGCCTAAGATGAAGATAGGTTTCTCAACAGGCTTGTATTTGCGATTATTTTTGGAAACTGTTTTCAAAAGAGAAAAGACGAGTGGATTTATCCAGCGACCTTTCGTAGTTACGGGGCGACCTTCAAAGAGCGTGTAACTAATGAAGCGAGTTAATGCTTTCGTTGGACGCGTTTTGATATAATTTGGATTAATTTGAGCAATCATTTTTTTACCTTTCCTTGCGGTTCGGTTAGGTGGATTTAGATTTGAAGTTTTCTTTCCGTAGATCTAGAAGAAACACCCAAGCAA
Source organism: Candidatus Poribacteria bacterium (assembly GCA_003635255.1). GTDB lineage: Bacteria > Poribacteria > WGA-4E > WGA-4E > WGA-3G > WGA-3G. Next base: position 27,356 of record PYJC01000077.1, read on the forward strand.
AAACCTCTCCATTTCATTACGAGCTATGTTTTCGAGGTGCTAATTAGAATCAAATTCGTCTTTTTAGAGTTTCACGGATATTCTTCATCCGGTCAAGGTTAAAGAGAAATGCCCCACCTAATTTCACTGGAAAGGTCAATAGATGAAACGTTAAGCTTGCGATATTAGGTCGGACTGACGTAGGCATATAGTTATGTTTTTTCATAAGTGCTGCGGTTATCATCTGGTTGAGGTAAATTTCAGCGGAACTGAGTTCACCGCTAGTAGCGTTGCTGTGCCAACTGTGTGCTCGACGCGGGTTGATCCCAAGTTGTTGCGGTTGATCCTCTGCGACGGAAGAGCCAACTTGCGGGACTTGGAGCATCTCATCGGTGTAAGTAATACAGACAAAGTCACAGAGAGATTTGACCGTTTTGTGCGGGTGGGTGAGGAGCTCCTCAAAGTAGATCGAAACAACCCGGTCATGCTGTAGAAACCGGTCTGCGGCGTTGACAGCGGTACGCCAAATATGACTGATCGTTATCGGATGATAGTTCACCCAATCCCGAAGTGACTCTTTCATAGGCATATCGCTTCCACCGAGGAACCGGCGTTTCCACTTCTTTTTCTGCGATAATAGGACATCACGGGGATCGCGAATCATATTAATAATCCGTGCGTTTGGGTAAAGTTCAAGGATATCCGCAATGTAAAAGACGTTACGTGGCGTTTGGTCACAAGGGATAGTTTTATTGTTTTCAGCTGTCTCATGGTAGAGAAAGGCTTCAAAGAGAGATGCCGATGTATCTGGATATGTACTTAAACGCTCAAGAAACGCTTGTGCCTCGCCCAAGAACCGACGCGAGTTTCCATGTGTACGATACCCCTCGCGTTGAATACAGTACAACTCGGAAGCAAGTTCTTCTGCGGTTTTTTCACCCAATTCCGATGAAAAGGGTGGTGTGCATAATTGACCAAAAAAGTGGAGTTCACCGAAGGTGTAAACGCTTGGGTGTTTCCCTAATATACGTCCCATCATGGTTGTTCCACTGCGGCTATTCCCTACAACAAATATCATTAGTAGTTATCAGTTATCAGTTGTCAGTTGTTAGTTATCAGAAAGATGACCATCAGCTGTCGGTTGTCAGCCAACAGCGATTTAGCCTCATCTCTTTACTTTAAGGATTCCAAAACTATTTTTAGGAATAGTGAACTCTGTTGCCTTCCCAGTCCATTCTTGGATACGGACTTCGATTTTACCGGATCCCTCCATTTCGGCATTGCCTCCGTTAGTTGCATTGAGCCTCTCATTGGCAACATAACGATAGGTGACACTACCTTTGTAGTGTTTCCTATCAATAAAAAGTTGCGGTGTGTGCTGCTCACCTGTCCGATTACTAATGAGGACAGCAAAGTGTTTTGCTGCTTTGTCGCCAATGACTTGTGCTTGAATACCAGGTATCGGTTTTCCAGCATATTCTATAGTCCCCATAAGCAGGGGTTGATTTTGGATTGAAAGGTTAAACTGTGTATCTGCGCTCGCGAATGCTTCGCCGATGAGTTGAAAAGCCGGATAGACAGCACGCCGAATTGTGTTACCGAAATCCGATTCAGGTTCACCGCCATATTTCCAAAAAGTGCCGGTTTTTGGAGGTGTTATCGGCGAAAACACAGGGAATCCTTTGCCGGGGCCAGCGATGACATGAAAGTTGGCTTGTGTAACGTTAGGCATCGTTAACATTTTTAGAAAAAAGTCGCCGACGTACATTGCATGGAGTTGTGTGTTTGCAACTCGATTAGCAGGATTAGCGATGTTCCATTCGGTTATCCACATCTCCTTATCTGGAAATAATTTTTCGTAGTACTTAAGTGCCTCGGGGGCAGCAAAATGAATCCACCCCATCAGGTAACCCCGCATTTCTTCAATTTCTTTTTTTCGGACTGCCTTGTACGCATAGACATGAACAGTATAGGCATCGTAGAAGCTGGTATCCGCTGCGAGACCTTTATCCCATTTCCGTTGCTGTGTTTTTACCAACCAACCCTCTTTGTGGAATCCGATCGGCGTAGCACAAACAGATATTTTTATCTCCGGGTTAACGGCTCTCATTGCTGCGGCGTGTTTTTTGGCTTCCGCGATGTAGGTTTCGACGGTAGGGTATTTGTTAAGATAGTGCGGTAGATAGTACTCGTTGCCGAGTTCCCAGTGTTTAACTTCGTATCCCTTGTTTTTGGCATAATTGACCCACGCAGCACTCTCCTCTGGGTCGCCTGTCCATAAATTTACAACGACAACAGGCGTTATATTTAGTGTGTTGCACAACTGCATAAAATCGTCGAAAAGAATTTTACCGTTCCGCCGCCTTTGGAGTTTGACGTAATTTCCTTTATTTCGTCGATTCAGTCTCGGATTGAGAGTTGATGCCATTTCGTTCTCAAAAAAACCGCCCGGTTCCCAATGATAGAAATTTCCTACAGTACCGCCCGGGAATCGCAAAGTCTTTGGGGCAAGCACCTTGGTTAATTCGACAAAATCGGGATCAAGGTAACCGTAATCGCCACTGATCATGTTCGTGTTGAATCCGTAGAGTCCCTGGCGAAGCGGTTGTGCATCATGTGTGTCAATTTCTAAATGTAGCATATCAGGCAGCGGCTTTTCCTTTTCACATCCGACATTCAAAAACACCATTATTAAGACCAGTAACCAGTAACCAGTAACCAGTGGCCAGTTAAAGAAGTCCGTAAAGTGTGCGAAAGTGTTTTTGCTTGGGTGTTTCCCTAGTAAAGTTGCTAACTTCAAAACTTTAGGCACTTTAGCACACTTCGCAACTTTCCTACTGGTAACTGGTAACTGGTAACTGGTAACTTCTAATAGCATACGGATAAAAAGCTTCATAGTGTTATCTTCAAGGGTTTATAGGTTGGCAGTGCCCTATCACTTGCGAACATAAGCCCGGCACAGAGCCAGAAGTAAAAACCGTAGCCTCGATATTCAAGGGTTCGATTAAAAAACAGCAGGAATACAGTAACAGCGACGAGACAAAGCATGATGATTGCAATCTGCTGTGTCACGCGCGCAGCAGGGGCAACCTGTCTTATAGTGGATGGCGTACTGATAGATTTTTTGTAAAGGTTGAGTGCTGCACGAAAGAGTTGGTAAAATATTAAGGCGAAGAAACCGAGACCCAATAAGCCATAAAAACAGAGTATCGCAACCCAATATACATCCTTGAAGCCGCTTTTACTGAGTATTTTCAGAAGGAACGATCGTTTGCTCATATTGAGTCCTTCAATCGTAGAATTCTGGTCCGCACCATAGCCGAAGATAGGTTTATTTACGAGGACTGTTGGGACATTGCCAATTAACGCCCCAAGTCGCTGTTTTTGCGCGATACGGACATAGGAACCAGAAAATACGCCTGTTACGTTGCCGACGAGTCCCACCCTTGCCTTGCGCGGGTTTATGTATTCAAGGTTAAACGGGTTCACTACTGCCAATAAAAAGCCAAAGACTAATATAGTTGCACATGCTAATTGGAGCGTCTTTTTCCATCCGTAATGAAAATAATACCACGCGCCACCAGCGAGGAGTGCGGAAAAGGTTGCAGCGCGCGAATACGAACGTGCGATAAAGAAAAATAGCACCGCTGCACCGAGTAGATTTAGATACTCCAATTGTCGGACACGAGATAGATAGACAATGAGAACGAGAATCATAAAGATACCGTAAATCACGGTATCGCCTAAAGTCCCGTAGATACTCCCAATTTCTCTGCCGATCTCAAGTAATCTGTATTCTTTCGTAAATCCAGCGATGCCGAGCGTTGATTCACGTGGTAGAAAGAAATCAAACGCAGCGGGCCCGCCTACCCACTGAATGAGGCCCGCCGCGAGTTGGAAGATGCCGACACCGAGGATTATCCGTAAAAACGTTGTAATTTTTCTTTCTGATAGGGAAGAATTTGCGACGAGATAGAAGAGCACAATATATCGTGCAAATGGTCGGATATTATAAATACTCCCCATCAAAGGAGACCTGTTTATGAATATTGAGAGTAGAACGACAGTATAAAACCCGATAATTGGTAAATCAATCGCTGTTTTGACAAAAGGGATACCTTTATGAAGTTTATGAATGACGAGTTTTCCAAAGGCGATATAGATGAGTAATTCCCCAAAGAACCTTAAATAGGAGTAGACAATATCGCTCACCGGCAGGAACTTCAGCACAAACTCTTCAAAAGCAACATATCCTGTCAAAAAGTAAATCATTTTTTTTATTTTACCTTGTGGAGGAGGCACGGTCTTTCTTCATTGAAAGTTTTGCTGTCGAGTCGAAGAAACGCCCAAGCAAATAAACCCTCCGTTTCATTACGGGACTTGGTTTCTGATGTGGACCCAAAAAACCGATTTAGTTCTCACTGCGAAGCAGGACAAATCGGCGCGGAGGTTTAATCGTTAAAATACCAAGCGGAGAGATCTCTGTTTAATAACTCGGCTAATTGCTCGTTAAAGGGTTTAAAATGCGCCATCTGGCGTTCACGTGTCTCCGGACTGAGCGGTGGTGGAATCGATTCCACATTTTTCTGGGGTTTGTCGTTCCAATCCAGGACGGCTTTTCTCAGTTTGTAAGCGGTGGCATCCGGTATAAGTTTCCGAATGGCTCTTCTTAATGGATTGTGAGATGCAAGAAATTGCGTAAACAGATAGTTGAATCTTTCGGAACGCGGCATAGCGGCTTGGTTATGCCTTTCGCCGATGAGAGGCTTAAAGTCAGTGCTGACCCCGATAGGATCAAAGAGTTGTTGGCAAACTGCTGCGGCATCCTTCTTCAGATCGTCGGTTAAAATGCAATGTACACGGCTTGAACCGAATTGGGTTATCAGACTTTTGACATGTGGGTAATAGATACCGTTGTATTGATAGGCACACTGTCGCCATTTAAACCAATCCTCTTTTAGACGTGCTTCCTCAGCCGCGAGTGCCTCTTCATAAGTTTTAATGTTTTCCCAACCTCTCCGTCGCGCCCACCAATAGGCGGAGTATGCGCGTGCCACAGGTTCTCGTAGGAGAACGACGAGGTGTATATCAGGGTTGTGTTCATAAATCCGTTGCATGACTTCCGGCGAGTGCATCACCATCACATTTTTAGCGATAAGTCGTTTATCCATAATGTCGTCGTGAGCGTGTTCACCCATAAAGTACTTCGCGAAAGCCCATTCATATCCACGATCATACTCCGGGTCTTGCAGGAAAAACGTCATCTCTGGCTGTGCGTGCGTGTGTATATCCGGATGTTGTTCCAAATAGCGGAGTAAGGAGGATGTTCCAGATTTTTGCGCGCCAACAATCATGAGTTGGATGCTTGTAGCGGTTTCCATGGTAGTGGTTTCCCAATTAATTTGGCAAGAGCATCAATATCACACTGATAATAATCTACCAAACGATGTTGCGTCTCTTCTGACATCCGAGTTTCTTCATTCGGTTGTGTGTTCAAGCGAAGATAGAAGGGTTCAATTGTCCGTCTGATTGCGCGTAATGGATTATGAATGATGGGTTTGTCATGGGTCCACCGTCGCAGTCGGAATCGGAAGTCTCTATATTTCCGATGCAATTCGGAATTTCGCATTTTTTCGGTGCGATTTGTTACTTTAAAGGCATAATCGTTATAAAAATCGGCATCTATGTCAGCGAACTTGCATAAATTTGCCATAACAACCGCGGGTTGTGCCGCCAGTTCCTCATAAAAGAGGGTGTGAATGCGCGCTGGACCGAATTGGTCAAGATACGGTTGCAAATAGACGGTATAACACCCTTGCTGAAGGGTTTGCATGTGCTGCACTTCTGCCTCTTTTCCATCTCGGTCTGTGTCCAAGTAAGCAAATAGTGATTCAACGTACGCATCAAAATTCAGTGTTTTCGGTAATTTGCCAATCTGTTTTGCGAATCGGTACCACGAAATTAACCTTGAAACCGGTTCACGTAGACTGAAGACTAACTTTGCATGTGGCAGAAACTCAGCGATTCTTTCACGCGCCTTTTCACAATATAGGTAGTCCGGGGTCGACTCCATCCGTAGCTGCGTTTTATCGCAGTTAGGAAATAGAGAAGTATACTCTTCGGCATCACCGCTATATCGATATTTTGAGGGGAGCGGATAATCGCTGCTGAGAAAGAACCGAGTCTCCTTATAAGTAGCAGCGCAAATAGCAGGATGGTCGGATAGATAAGCGAACAACGAAGTTGTTGCGGCTTTTGTCGTACCGCCTACAATAAGATAGTTGTAATCCCCAATATTTTTCATATTTTTAATTTTACGCCAAGCATAAAATGATACGATTTGTGCCTTTACAATTTCTGTTTAAGGTCCGCAAGCCTCCGTTGTCGGCTTGCTGCTGGCATTATGGTAAGTTTTCCCATGCTGACCGCGCTGGATTAAAACCAAGACACCCGTGTCCTTCGGAGGAGGTACGTCAGGTTCCCGACAGCAAGGAATGCGGTAACTGAAACGGACAGTGCGACACCAAGGATCGACCACGTTTCGATTAACCCGTACGCAATGAAAAAATTAAGTAGTGCCATTGTTACCATATTTGCGAAAATAGACCGGTACGCCTTTTGGGCGTAAAGCCCAGCATTTAGCACAGGTATGAGACAAGAGAATAGCATACCAGCACTGAGCCAGAAGAGGAGTTGTCCTATCAGTTCCACTACGGCATGATCACGTTCAGCACGTCCGTATATGAACCAACTGATTTTCTCGTGAAATATCAGCATGAACAGGGTTGCCAAGAATCCGATAATTATAGCGGCGCGTGCATTTCGGTTGAGTGTCCGTTCTAATTTTCGTTTATCGTTCACTGCATCTTCGGCTGCCATATCGGGCAAGCCTGTTGTCGCGATACTGGTCCCGATGAGCGTCTGTAACGCAGAGAAAATCCGGAAGGCAGCGTCATAGAGTGCAATAATTCCTTCTCCAAGTTTCGAGATGAGATATATTTCAACCAACAAGCGGTTCGTGATTTGTCGGACGGCGAAGCCGAGTGTGGGTAAGGTAACACTGTTTTTCAAAGAACGCAGTGTATCGAGTGAAACACTTGTAATTTCATACTGGTGTCCAGTCTGGTATGCTCCGATACACAACCAACCAAAGTATGCGATAAAGCCTCCGGTATAAGCGATCGCCACATAGTTTTCAAGGTTTTGTGTATCCCATAGCAGCAAAAACACAACCGCTGCGACCCCGGCAGGCAAAGCGTTTCGGAGGGCAACGGTTTTAAAACGCTGCTGACTGTTCAGGAATGCTCCGAGTACCGTGCTACCGCATCCGAATATGATTAGGGGGGCAAAGAGCCGTAACAGTCCTGTTGCCCTCTGAAGATCAATAGTTGGTTTCCCTAACAATCCAACGGTTATCCATGGTGCGAGAAGTTCAATGAGAACAAAGATCGTAAAGCCGACACCCATAAAAAAAAAGAGGAGTCCATTTGTGAAACGTCTGTATTCTGTGTGAGTCAACTCCTTTTTGCGTGTAACAAAGAGTGGTACAAGACTAAATTTAGCACCTTCTCGGACAATCGTATCAACGACTAATACAATCTTCAATGCGGTTATAATCTCATCAGCAGTGCCGCTGAAACCGAACCGCGTTGGGATTAAGAAGGCGCGAACGAGGAGGCTCAACCCCATTCCAGCAAAGGTAATCGCCATTACCCAAAAGGTTTTGTGCTGTAGGAGTTTTTTGACCATAGCGATTGCCGGTTTAAGGATGGACAAACTTATTTCCAGCCTTCTGGCAGATTTTTGCGAATCTCAATGTCGTCAAACAATTTGGAAGTCCTTGCTCCAACGGACTTCGCCCATACCGCCATCCTCCCTAAGCCTTCTGGCAGTGTAACCTGTGAGGTCGTTCCGAAGACCTTGTGGAATTTTTCGTGTGAGCAATAGGCGTGCTTTACCTCTTCTCTTTCCCGAAGATATTTCACCGGCACCTCTTTTTCCATCGCAGTCATAACTAAATCCGCTAACTCGTTCACAGAGACGTGTTTATCCGACCCGACGTTAAAAATCTCACAAGACGCTTGGGGTATATCCACGGCACTTGCAATATGTGGTGCGACATCGGCAATGTGGGTGAACGCGCGTGTCTGCTCACCATCTCCAAAGATAACCAACGGTTCACCTTGCATAATTTTGTTCATGAAAATGCCGACGACGTTTCGATACTTATCGCCGATATTCTGAAGTTCGCCGTAGACGTTGTGGGGTCGAAAAATGGTATAGTCCAAATCGAAGAGCCGTTTAGCAGCGACGAGTTCCTGTTCAACGGCGTATTTAGCAATGCCGTAGGAATCTTCTGGCATAGGCGTGAGTGCTTCATGCATCGGCAGTTGGTTTGCGCCGTAAACAGCAATAGAAGAGGTAAATACAAACCGTTTAACATCATAGTTGACTGCGGCATTAATGAGGTTCACACTTCCGATGAGGTTGTTCTGATAGTTAAATCGTTTGATGAAGTGGCTAAGTCCCTCTGCTGCATAAGCTGCGAGGTGATAGATATAGTCGAATTGGTACTGTTCACAGAGTTGGTTTATCAGTGAAACATCAAGGATGCTTCCTTCAACGAAGGTTACGGTGGGGTTGAGATTGTCTCGGAAACCGCCGCTGAGGTCATCAAGTGCGACAACATCCGTATCACCATTACGAAGAAGTTCATCAACGACGTGCGCGCCCAGAAAGCCAGCCCCGCCTGTGACTAATGCTTTTTTTTTCATATTTTTTAATAGTTATCAGTTTTCAGTTAAACTTACGTTTCGTCAAATCTCCTTTGTATTCTACAACCCAATTGTGTCGCGGCATACAAAGCGGGTGTCAAGACATAAATCTATGCCCCGATAACTGAAAGCTGATGACTGATGACCATTCCTCCAATAGCTATTTTAGGACTACGAGTTGTTTTGTTTGCTTGAATGTCGGCGTTGTTAATTCACAGATATAAACGCCGCTTGCGACCTGTTCACCGAATTCGTTTCTACCGTCCCAATACGCTGCCTGACTACGACTGAAATAATACCCCGATGCTTGATGTCCAGAGAAAACTGTCCGCACAATCTGTCCTGACACGTTATAGATGCGTATCGTGACCTCGGTATCCTCTGCGAGTTGATAGGGAATCCAAGTCTCAGGATTAAACGGATTCGGATAGTTGGCATAAAGTTTGGTCGCTAAAGGATTACTAACAGGCATCAACAGTTGCTTTAGGAAGCGTTTTACTACCGCTTTTTGTGTAGCATTCCCTGGGATTTCTTCAATTTTTTGGTAAAAAGAATGGAGATAGGTGATAGCGGCATCTGACAACGAAGTGATACTATTTGATGTAGCATTTAGCATTGGTTTAGTTTGATATTTTTCGCTCGGTGCTGCAGCCATGCTCTGATTTTCTTCAATAGCTTTGACAATCAAAATCAGATCCTCAAGGTTTACCTGTCCGTCTTTATTGGTATCCACTCGTGGGTTTGTAGGTGGGTTTTCTCCGAAGTGTACGACGACAATAAGGAAGTCAATTATATCCACATGTCCATCCTGATTAACATCGCCCGGAAGCAACGTTTGCACACCCTCTTCAAGGATGTGCAACACCTGGTTCACTGTTACATCTGTCAACTTTTGAACGATACCGCTGGGCCAGTGAATAGTCAATTCGCTGACTTTTTCATTCTGAGCGAGTCCAAAGTGGATGCGTTTCTGGTCTTGCTGTGCCCAATGGACCCCGCCTCCATTTTCCCGGAGTTGGGTTTTCCCATCAGGTGTCGTTGCGAAAAGCCTCGCCCCGATTCCATCGCGATTGGAAACGGTTCCTTCTAAATCGATTTGTAACCAATTATTGTCACCACCGAGGTTTCGGAAAAGTTGATCGGGGCCTTCGCTAACGGGGTATGCGCCTCTGCCGTTGGTGACATAGAGATCAAGGTATCCATCTTTGTCGTAGTCGGCCATTGTTACACTTTGTCCTTGTCCCTGCGTGCTCCCGTTCGCTCCACCAGCATCAGTACGTTGGATAAACGTGCCGTCCCCTTGGTTCTCATAAAGGTGATTAGGCAGGTTTCCCGTACTAATTGAACGAACGAGATAGAGATCAATGTCCATATCGTTATCAAAGTCGCCTGCTGCCACACAACACCCGTTTTCAAAGTTATTAAAAATCCCGATGGTCTTAGCATTCTGGAATCCATTTCCTTGGTTAATCAGGAGTTGAGACGAAGGCTGCTCGCGCAGATCTGCTGTAGCAAAGTTAATAGTTTGTAGTTCTGATATAGGTTGTGTTGCTTCTATTCTCCCTATTGAAGATGGCAGTTTGTAAATGAGTGTCCATGTTTTTGTATCCGGTTGATAACCTATATAGATTCCGTATACGGCGTTTTCAGGGCGCGGTTTCAGTCCTACAACTCTTGGATCATCTGGGGTGAGCGTGACTTCAAAGGTCGCGGATCGGAGATTTGGTGTTACCCCTTGAAATTGACCTCCATCAAATGCTGTTACCTTGCGTCCATCAGCCCCAATGTTAACGAGGGGCAATCGCGGTCCCCATTCCGAGTAAATTTGAAAAGAGACGTCGCCTTCTGTCTTGAAACTAACTCCTTTTTCTGTTGGGTTGTTGCGTATGTCCAATTTTAATCTCCAAGGGTCTATTTGCTCTGCGTATGCCTGATAGACTCCACGGGCAAAAAAGAAATCTGGGAGCAGGTCTCCATTGAAATCTGCGATTGCGGCATCTTGTACAGAGTACGCTGTGGGCATACTGAGCGTACCGACCAAGTCCCTAAAGAGGGTTCCAGACGTATCATATATTGTGAGTGGGTTTCCTGCAGATTCCTCGTAGTCCTGCTGTTCGCAGCAGGTTCCGGATGTATCATATATTGCGAGCGGGTATCTTTTATTACTAACGATGACTTCCATATTTCCATCTGCGGTTATGTCGGTGTATTGTGCTAACTTGCCACTGTCTTGCTCGAAGCCTGCGATAGCGGTGATATCTTCAAAACCGTTCATTGTTTGTCCAAACAAGGCGGATGCGACTAAGGTCCCGGTACTATCTTTCCCAGTATCGCCTAAGAGCAGGACATCAAGCCGTCCATCACGATTTGAATCGAACCAGAGAGGCGTTCTCCCTCGTAGATATGGGTAATCCAGGCCGAATTCGGCGGCACGGTCTATCAAGTTGCCGTTTTCATTTACATAAAAATGGTTGGCATGGTTCTTGTTTAATTTACCCGATCCACCTCCGGCTCCTGATAATATGATCATATCCTGGTCGCCGTCATTATCGAAGTCTGCCCATGCTACGCCGTGCGTATCTGAAGTGGGATTCGCGTTCCACACCTCGTCGATAATATTTGTAAAAGTGCCATCGCCATTATTTCGGTAGAGACTCGGTTTGTGTCGGTGATTCGTAGCCCATAAGTCGAGATATCCATCCCCATCAAAATCACCCCAAGCGTTTCCCCAGCTTTCTCCGATTCGGGTAATCCCTGCTTGCTGTGATACATCTTCAAATTGAATGTCACTTGATGCTATGGGTGTTAGGGAAAAAATGAGCATTAACGTTATTAGAATTCGCATTTTTCTCTCCTTAGGATGTCGTCCTTTAAAATTCTCCTTACACCATTTCTAAATAATGATATTGCCTTACGGGTTTTCATGGAATATGTGGCGATGCAGAATGAACTATTCGATTGAAAATAGGTCCGTTATTGGATTTACCAGAGCATCCCAATTGAGAAATTGAGAGGTCACCAGAGTTGGAAAACAGAACAGCACTTGGCTTTACTTGATTTGATACTATTTTGCGATGATCATTTTGCCAGTAGCTGTAAAATCACCAGCAGTAAGCGTATAGAAATAGACTCCGCTCGCTACAGACTCACCGAACTCATTCTGACCCTCCCAATGGGCAGCTCGGGATTTGGTGTCATAAACGCCTGCCGACAATTGTCCTAATTCCAATGTTTTTATGAGTTTGCCATCTGCAGAATGGATTGAGATACGAACCGTCGCTGGCTCTGCCAACTGATAGGGTATCCACGTCTCAGGATTGAAGGGGTTTGGATAATTCGCCAACAGTGCCGTTGTTTTCGGCAGTGTCTCTGCAAGGGTAAGAGCTGCCAGGAGCTGCTCCAAAACAGCAATTCCCTTTTGTGTGTGTGGATCTTGGGCATCAAGTTGCTTGGCGAGAGCAATCCACCGTGCGAGATTTGGGGCAGTAAGACCGGATATCTCGACTGAACTATTCCTGAGTGCGGGGGCGGCAGCAGCGGCATTTATCTCCGCTGCAACAGCGATCAGGTCCTTCACATCAACAACCCCATCTCCGTTGACATCCGGATAAATGTTAGAGGAAATTGAATCTGCAAAGTTGGGATTGAGATGGTAGCGTGCAACTAAAATAAGATCTGCCAGGTTCACAGTGCCATCTCGATTCACATCTGCTGCTTTGGTAGGAGGCTCTGTTTGATCACTATTATCATATTCCATCAGATTCCCTATCAAACCCTCAATGGGGGAGAAATCCGATATATGATTGCCGCTAAGATCAAGAATTATTAGATTTGTCAGATTTTTAAGCGGGGACACATCTACTACGTGGTTGTCGTGAAGATCAAGTTCCGTCAGATTTAGCAATAGGCTCAGAGGAGATATATTCGATAGCCGATTGCCATCAAGATCGAGTATTGTCAAATTCGTCAGATTTGTCAAATCGGATATATCTGATATTTGGTTGTCATCAAGATCAAGATCTACAAGATTCACCAAATTTTTGAGTGGGGATATATCTGATATGCGATTATCATGAAGATCCAGTACTGTGAGATTTGTCAAATTTTTCAGCGGGGCTATATCCGATATGCGGTTGTCGTCAAGATCAAGTTCCATTAGATTTATTAAATTTTTGAGTGGGGATATATCCGAGATCTTGTTTCCATCAAGATCTAGCAGGGTTGTCAGTCTTGTCATATCTTTGAGAGGAGACACATCTGATATCTCGTTGTCGTCAAGATCAAGTTCTTCTATTCTTGTCAAATTTTTCAGAGGAGACACATCTGATATTTTGTTGCCATGAAGATCTAGGAATCTCATTTTTCTCATATCTTTGAGAGGAGACACATTCAATATCATGTTTGTGTCAATATCTAAGTGTCTCAGTTTCGTCATATCTTTAAGTGGAAATATATCGGATATCTGGTTGTCAGAAGCATCCAGAACTATCAGATTTGTCATATCTTTGAGCGGGGACACATCCGATACGTTATTAGTGTCGAAATCCAAGTATTCCAGATTCGTCAAATTCTTCAGAGAAGACAGATCCGAAACCATATTGGATTCAATATCTAGGCGCGTCAGGTTTGTCAAAACGCCGAACGGTGAGACATCTGAGATTTGGTTGTAGCCGACATGTAAGTATGTTAGGTTTGTCAAAACGCCGAGCGGTGAGACATCTGAGATTTGGTTTCCTCTAAGAGAAAGCCATGTGAGATTTGTCAGACCTTCCAGCGGAGATATATCCGATATATTATAGTTAGTGTGAAGATCTAGCACTGTCAGGTTTGTCAAATTTTTGAGCGGAGACAGATCTGATATGCGATTGCCTCCGAGATGCAACTCTATCAAGTTGATAGCAAACTCCAGCCCATTTAGATTGCGAATACCGGATTTAACTACCTCTAACGATTTTAAATTTTCCATATCCGCATGTGTGATGTCGGTATCTACCTCTTTGCCCAATACTGACCTAAGAACAGCGCGGAGATTAGGGTCCGGGATGTGGACGGTTTGCGCGGTTGCTATCCGACTCGGAATAAAAAGGACACCGGTGGATAGAATCAGGAGGATAATACATATTAATTTCGACCCTTGGTTTAAGATTTGTGTATGTGTTGATTTGGTATATGTGATAAGTTCCATTAAACCTATTGTCCTTTACTTAGATTTCGGTATTACTTCCGGATAAACATTTTACCGGTAGCTGTGAAGTCATCAGCAGTAAGCGTATAGAAATAGACTCCGCTTGCCACGGATTCACCCAACTGGTTCCGACCATCCCAATATGCAGCGCGAGCTTTGTGTTTATATACGCCTGCGGGTAATTGTCCTAATTCCAAAATTCGGACAAGCTTTCCATCCGTAGAATGGATTGAGATACTAACCGTTGCTGGTTCTGCCAACTGATACGGGATCCACGTCTCGGGATTAAAGGGATTTGGATAATTCACCAGCAGGGCTGTCTTTTTTGGCGGTGCCTCTGCGAGGGTAAGAGCTGCTAGGAGCTGCTCCAAGACATCAATTCCCTTTTGCGTGCGCGAGTCCTGGGCATCCAGATGCTTAGCGAGGGCAATCCATCGCACGAGATTCGCGGTAGTAAGACTGGTTACCTCAACCGAATTGTTCCTGAGTGCGGGGGCGGTAGCAGCGGCATCCATCTTCGCCGCAACAGCGATTAGGTCTTCCACATCAACAATCGCATCGCCGTTGACATCCGGATAGATATTAGAAGAAATTAAATCTGCAAAATTGGGATCGAGATAGTTACGAGCGACTATGATGAGATCCGTCACATCCACAATACCATCTCGGTTCACATCCTCTGGTTTGATGGGAGACTCTGTTTGGTCCCTATTATCATATTCCATCAGATTTTCTATCAATCCAGCAATGGGGGAAAAATCCGATATATGATTGCCGCTAAGATATAGAATTGTCAAATTTGTTAAATTTTTGAGAGGAGCCACATCGACTATCTCGTTGTCGTCCAGCTTCAGGAACGTAAGTTTTGTTAAATTTTTAAGCGGAGACAGATCTGAAACCCGGTTTTCGTGAAACATCAAGCGGCGCAGTTTTATCGAGTTTTTGACGGGTGAGATATCTGATATTTGGTTACCGTGAAGATCCAGGAATGCGAGTTTCGTCAAGTTTTCGATGGGTGAGATATCTGATATTTCGTTGTCGTTAAAATCCAGGAACGTAAGTTTCGTCAAATCTTTGACGGGTGAGATATCTGATATTTCGTTGTCGTCCATATGTAGTTCTGTAAGGTTTGGCAAATCTTTGATCGCGGATATATCCGATATTTTATTTTCGTCAAGATTCAGAAATGTGAGTTTCGTCAAGTTCTTGATGAGTGAGATATCTGATATTTCGTTGTACCCAATATGCAGGTATGTGAGATTTATCAAATCTTTCAGCGGGGACATATCTGATATTTGGTTTCCTCTAAGGGAAAGCGATGTGAGTTTCGTCAAATTTTTGAGAGGTGTCACATCCGATAACAACTCATTACGCTGGATATCCAGGACCGCCAGTTTGGTCAAACCTTTGAGTGCGGATACATCCAAGATTTGGTTTTTCCCAAGATAGAGTTCAGAAAGATTGATAGCATACTCAAGACCGGTTATATTGCGAACACCGGATTCAAAGGCATCAAATGACTCCAAGCTCGCCATGTCCATCTGAGTGATGGCTTCACTCGCCTCCTTGTCCAATGCTACTTCAATAACAGCGCGAAGACTGAGATCAGGAATATGGACGATCTGAGCAGTTGCGATTTGGAAATGTCCGAAAAAAACCACGCTCATGATAAAAATTAGGATGATGCCTTGGGCAAGTCTCTGATTTTGTCGTTTAGATTCAATGTGCGTTGATTTAGTATATGCGAAAAATCTCAAGAAATCACGCTCCTGTGTTTAGATCAACAGGTACACTTGGGTTAGATACGGGTAGTTTTTCAGCTATTGTATCACTTGCAGATGCCGCGGGGATCCTGATAGTAGGTTTATCCACATTGAGATGTGCGATAAATCGCCCCCAAGGTTCCACGCGGCTATCTATTACTTTGATAGATTATTGTGCCATGTTTGGTTCGCCGGGTGTTGCCTGTACCACTTGGAATTCGCCGGTACCATCTGGCAAGCGTCCGTAAGCAACATCTGTCCCCTGCTCTCCAAATGTAACGCTATCCAGGATTTGATTGCCGTTCGCGTCGGTATCCACGAACAGTGCAATTTCACCACCTTTAGACAGTTTAAAGTTGGCATGCAGTCCTTCAGTCGCGTTTTCGTCATCATGATCTTCATCTAACCAGACAATCAAATATCCATTTGCAGGGATCTCGGTATTTTCCGGGAATTCCCACTTGGTAAGATTGTCCTCTTTGTCAGAAAGATACATTCCAGTAAGCATCACAGCACTATCGGTGAGGTTATACAACTCAAGCCAGTCGTCATAGTCTCCTTGCGGGTCAGCGATGGTATTGTCATTATCTGCCATCAACTCGTTTATAACGACGGAGGGTCCTGTCACCATATCAGTGGGATCCGTCATATCAGTGGGATCCGTCATATCAGTGGGATCCGTCATATCAGTGGGATCCGTCATGTCAGTGGGATCCGTCATATCAGTGGGATCCATGGTGTCTTCACCTGGCATCATTGGTCCTGCCATTTGTTGTGCCCGCTCACAAGACACAAAGGCAATGCAACTCACCAAAACAACGATCAGACATATTTGAAATTTTAACATAGTTAATGTCCTTTATTTTCCATAAAATTGTGAATCAAAAAGTTAATGAAGGGTTCAATGTTTGTTCTAAGACTCTAAAGCGACAATTTTGTGCCTTTAGGGTATAGTCTCCAGAGAACTTACTAAGAAATTATACCATATTTGGTCTCAATTTTCAAAAAATTCATGCCTATTCTTGGTGTCAAAAGGGGCATATAAATGGTTCACCGAACTGAAGTCCGGAGTTTAACAAAATCTGATTTAGGAGAGCGTCTCTACAAAAATTGTTGATAGATATTCATAATTTTTTGATAATGAATCTCTGGATTGAATTCGGCTTCCACCTTCTGGCGGCCTGCGCGTCCCATCTCTACGGCCTCATCTTTGTGTTCGGACATCCATAGCATCCGGTCTCGCAGTGTGTCTGTTGCCCCCGCTGGAACGAGAAATCCATCAACACCGTCTTCAATGAGTTCGGGAATGCCACCGATATCGGCGCCGATCGCGGGTTTGCCACAGGCATAAGCTTCTAAAATAGACATCGGACAGTTTTCATACAACTCGGATGGCAGGATCATACAAATACTGTTCTGAATGAGTTCACGAAGTTCATCGCCCTGTTTAAAACCGAGCAGATGGATATGCTCACACTCGTTTTGCTCAAGTATACGTTGGATTTCAGGCAATGATTCACCATCCCCAACAATATAGAGCGGGACGTGCTTGAGTGGGAGCGCTGCTTCTATTAACGTAAATATGCCTTTGCCCGAATACAACCGTCCGAAATAGAGCAGATAGTTTCCTGGATCGAAATTCGGTGTGATGTCGGAGGCATCAACAAAGTTGTGAACTGTTGATATTTTATTTTCAGGGATACCATACTGTATCATTTTTTTTCGGTTGAAGTGGCATACCGAAATGAAATGATCAAACTTGTCGTGTGAACCGAGCATTCGAGAGACATAAGATTCGGTAACGTTCAGAGCAGTGCGTGCGAATGAACCTCTATTACACCGTTTTGGGAGGGCGCGCCAAAAATGTTTACCTGCACACGCCTCACAAATTTCATCGTTTGAGGTGTGACTATGAACTGGACACGTCAACTTAAAATCGTGTAACGTCTGGATGAGAGGGATGTCTGCGTCCTTGAGCACCCCCAGAATTGAGGCAGTGAGTTTACCGTAGTAAATATGGAAATGTGCGAGGTCAATTTCTGCGTCATTTAGCAATCGTTGCATTGATTTAGCGGCATCGCGTGAATATAAGAAACTAAACAGATCGCCTATTCCGGGTTGCTCGAAATCTGCGCAGCGAGGGAAATACTGTTCCCATTCAGACGGTTGGTTCTCAGGATTTGTTGGTGCAAACGGGATGACTCGATGCCCGTGATTTTTTAACAGTTCGGCGAGCGTAAAAAAGTATCGGTCGGAACCGCCGCGGACATAATAGTTTTGTGAGACTTTCAGAATAGTGTGCATTCTGCTATGGTCGGTGGTGTTGCTTAGTTTCGAGTCAGATTTGGCATACTCACAGTGGAAGTAGCGATCCTTAATTTAGGTTCTCGCAAATTGAGAAAATACATCCCGTACTGTTTTAAAGCCAGGAATCATATACTCTGGACGCGCTTGTAGTTCGAGGGGTGGATGGTTCTCGCCGAAAACATCTGCGGCGGTTGTCTCCGTATAAAATCCGCCATCGGTTAACTTTGCCAACTCTTTGACTTCAACAGCTTTTCCTGTCCCAACATCATAGGTGCCGATGATATTTGAATCTTCAACATAGTGAACAGCACGCACAATATCCTCTACATGGATATAGTCTCGACGGAATGGATAGAAGACATAGCGGAGTGTCCGTCTCATGAGTTTTTCAGGTACAGAATGGTTTTCAGGTGGTCGGTTGTCCTCAGCACCGTAGACATTGTAGAGTCTCAAAATACAATACTGTTCATTGTTTGCCCGGATGTAGTCCTCAGCAACTCGCTTGGACCATCCATATAATGATTTCGGAGAGATTGCTGTGCAAGAGGATATAAAAATGAGAAAGGCATCTTCTTGACGCGCCATATCTGCAATTTGCTTTGTTGCTTCGTAATTCCATTTAAAGATATCTGGATCTTGATAGAGCGAATCAGCTATTGCGCCGCAATGAATAATTGTTGTTACTTTTTGTATTGAATTGTGTATTTCGGAGAACAGTGTCTCCCAACGCTGAAAACATCTGTTTTCATCAAGCGTTTTCGCTGATGGGTACGCCTGATGCAAGTGTCCACCAATGTAACCTCTATTCCCTGTTAGGAAAACCATCTAAATCACCCCCCTTAAAAAAAATATATAGGTTTGCATAAAACAGCGATGCGGGTGCTATGAAGCTTCAGAAACCGTAGGGAAACCCGCATTCAAGATGCCAATATTGTAACACATTCAGCACAAAATGTCAAGCCACAGATTACCTCGGAAGCCCTATAGCACGTTGATATTCAATAAAGAATTCACCCATTTATTCAGCCGTTGGGGAATTGTTGTGAGTTGGGCACGAAAAAGCGCGAGTCCAGCATCGTCAGCAATCGGAACAGTCTTCAGTTGATATGGTGCAGTCTCAAGTGTATTCCAACCGATAACCGTCGTGCGCGCCGATCG
This sequence comes from Candidatus Poribacteria bacterium, assembly GCA_003635255.1. Taxonomy (GTDB): domain Bacteria; phylum Poribacteria; class WGA-4E; order WGA-4E; family WGA-3G; genus WGA-3G. The sequence continues at coordinate 46,522 of PYJC01000077.1, forward strand.
GAATCCACCGGCTTTTACAATCTCAATTTCACGCTCGGTATAATCACCGTTCGGGTAACTGAAATGGGTACATTCCATCTCCAAAAGCCTTTCTAAATCTACTTTGCTTCCGATAATTTCTTGTCTACATTCGGTTTCGGTGCAGTGCGGCAGAATCGGATGGAACTGGGTATGCGGTTGAAAGTCAACGTCCGTTCCCATCTCCTTGATTTCCACGATACTCAGTGCCTGCCTGTCTGGATATACCCTTTCAGGTTCAAAGTCAGCCGTCTGTTTCAGATGTGCCAACCGTTCTGCATTCGGCAGCCGCTTCAGTTCTTCTCTTTCCGCTTTAGATTGCCCATCTATTTTGAACCAAAAATGCCGATGTGTATTGATAATCTGTGTGCAAACAAAGAGCGTCGGACGAATACGGTACTGCTTGAAAATGGGTAAGAGTTCGATATTACCGGCGTGGCCGTCGTCGATTGTAATTACAACACTTTTTGCAGGTATCTGTGAGAAGTCCTTCTGATGAATAGCAGCAACTAAAGTATCCAATGAAATGATCGTATAATGACGTAAAAGATAAGCGATATGTTTTGCGAAGACTGTCGGTTTCGCATCGTGATACATGAGGATGGCGACCCGGTTCCGGCAGAGGAATTCCCGAATGAGAATGTGTATACCCGATAAGCAAATTAAGGTTGCCACTATATTCTTAAGGATTTTTATATTTCCTTGCGATTCGATAAGGAACGTGCCTTTCCGTAGAATTGAAGAAACCCGATAAGCGATCTGCTTCATTATGGGTTTGCGGCTCTTGTCAACGGCACACGGCGTGTGCCTACTACTTTAATTCAGGGTCAACGGCACACGGCGCGTGCCTACTACTTTAATTCAGTAAGGAGTGTCAGATATGGAAAACCGGCATCGGCTATTCGGATCTCCACAAACGGTTCATATAGGACCGTGCCTATCTGCTTGGTGATTAACCCTGGGTCAGCACCATCTATAATAGTATCCATTATCTGAACCGGATCTGAATTTCCCCACCAGTTGTTTGGTATCCTAAAGTTAAATTTTACATTTAACCTGAGAGCGAAGACGTTTGCATTTAAGTTGTTATGTTGAATGATAGACTGTACATTTTCACAGTGAATCCCAGTTTCATTCTTAGCAATATTATTCCTTTCAATGCGAGGGAGTGTTTGCCGCCCGATTGTGCTAATTCCGATGTTATTGTCAAGGATATCGTTGTATCGGATACGTGCATCGCTCCCATCCAAAGCGATAGCGGTCTCATTGAACCGAAGCGTGCATTCTGCTATTGTCGGTGAGGTTGTTTTGATGTCTAGAGCGACTGCGGCATATTCTATAACTGCCCCTCTGATAAAACTCTCCAAATCGTGTGTGTGGTCGAAGAAGATACCGTTCCAATCACCGGGTGCGGGTCCAACACTGTCAGAAGTGAGATGTACGAGTTGCGTTACCTGTGCTTGTGCTAAGGGTGTCCCGACTTTTAAGATACCTCGGACTGCGATGCTTGCATTTCGTCCAAATTTAAGGGTGGCACCGGGTGGAATGTTGAGGGTTATATCCTGTGGAACTTCCAACGTATTATTTATGATATACGTTTTCTCTGGTTCCCATGTTTCATTTTCAGTCAGGCGATGGTTTTCAAGTATAACTTCGGCGTTATCTTCTGGTGTAATAGGATCAGAGGTCTCTTGCGTTGTACAGCCGATGCCCACAGTTAAAGTAAAGCAGAAAACCAACAGACAACGTTTTAAGTATTGACTTTTCATTTTCATAGATATTTTTTCAATAAAAATGCTATTTTGTGGTGTTTGTTGCAATTTTCGGAGATTTTCATCAAAAAACTTAGCTATTTTAAGGATAAGGCTTCAGAGTCTTGGATCAACAGCCTCACTTTCGAGTGCCAGGATTCCGAAAACGCATTCATGAACGTGAGACAACGGTTCCCGATGGACGAAACGCTCAAGTGCCTCAACACCGAGTGCAAATTCTCGCAGTGCGAGGGAACGTTTGTGAGAGAGTCCGCGGGCACGGAGACGCTCCAAATTTTGAGGTAGCGTGTATTCCGGTCCATAGATGATCCGAAGATACTCACGCCCTCTGCATTTTACAGCGGGCTGTATCAATCCGCGCTCGCCTTGAACGATAAAATCCAGAGGTTTGATGACTACGCCTTCACTGCCCTGCTCGGTGCGTTCTTCCCATCGACGGATCGCTTCAGTTTGGCTTGTGTCATCAGTCAGATCAACGATCCCGTAGGCAGTTGCGAACAATAGGTTATGTTCAGAATTTTGGCAGAGTTCACCAAGCGTTTCCATGTGCCATAGATGGTTTTTGTCGAAATAGACAGCCCCTTCCGTTGCGAGTAAGTGGAAGGGCGCTAACTTCAGGTCTGCAATAGATTGAACCTGCCAGCAGTATTGCTGATAAGCCTTAACGTATCCGGTCACTGCTTCTGCGCGTTGACGATAGTCCTCCAATATAGCCTGGACATCAATGCCGCGTCCGGCAGCGGTTTTCAGGGAGGCAACGGCTTCGTTTAAAGCGACACGAGCGGATACACCCACTGGCGCGTATTCTTGGCGTAACAACTCTTGCGCCTTCACGGACCAAGGCATGAGTTCGCAGTCCAAACAGATCCAATCTGTATTAAGGATCTCCCAATAGTTGGCTTTGTCTATTGCCGCTTTCACCTGTTTCAAGAGTTCAGTTTCAATCTCGGTGTTGTCAAAGAAACGTCTGCCGGTTCGTGTGTAACAGATACCGAGTGTGTCGTCTACGACATCAAATCGTCTTTTTGCGGTTTCTGGATCTCGACAAACGATAACGACAGCGCGTGATCCCATGTGTTTTTCTTCCCATACGACATTGGATACACCGTGTTTGCGATAATAAGTGAACGCCTCCGTTGGATGTTCAAGCAGACTGGAGTTGCTTGTTGTTTCGGTTGGGGACATTGTCGGTGGCAGGTATATCAGCCATTTTGGGTCTACCGCGAAACGACTCATCACCTCCAGTGCGGTTATCGTATTCTCTTCCCGGATTGTCACGTTGTGATGTAACCGTGTGCTAATCACACGTTTTCCGAGTACATCATCAATGTCAAGGATACTATTCGTCTGCTGCGTTTCGACAGCGGATCGTTTATCGGGTTCACTCAGCAGGGGCTTCGTCGGTTGATAATACGTTTGACGTGCGGGGACAGATACGAGTTCTTTTTCAGGGTATCGCAGTGCCGTGAGTTTGCCGCCGAAAACACATCCGGTATCAATATTGATTGTGCGGTTCACCCATTTCGGTTCGGCGACTGGGGTATGTCCATAGACGACCATCGCAGCCCCGCGATACTCGTCAGCCCACTTGCCCCGAACCGGTAAGCCGAACTCATCGGTCTCTCCGGTGGTTTCTCCGTAGAGTGCGAATTCCCGCACGCGTCCGGATGCCCTGCCCTGTAATTCCGATTTCATTCCAGCGTGTGCGACAACTAACTTTCCGTTGTCAAGTACATAGTGGCTGATCAAATCATTTAGGAATTCTGCGATTTGCGTCTTGAATTCGGTTGATTCTTTCTCTAATTGCGCCATCGATTCGGCGAGTCCGTGTGTTAATTTCACATTTTTGCCGCGAAGGGCGCGGACCAGTTTTACGTCATGATTCCCTGGGACACAGATCGCTGCGTCAGCCTTTTGCATCTGCATGACCAAGCGTAATACTTCGGGGACTTTTGGACCGCGGTCAACGAAATCCCCGACGAAGACCACTTTCCTGCCCTGTGGCGGCTCAACGACGATGTTACCGTCTGACTGTGTTGAGATTTTATAACCGAGTGCTTTGAGCAATTCAACAAGTTCATCAAAACAGCCGTGAATATCGCCGATGATGTCAAAGGGTCCGTGCTCGTCTGTGCGGTTTGTCCACAAAGTTTGTCGTTCGACGTGGGTGGCTTCAACGGTTTCTGGCGTGGACATTACATAGAGGAAGTTCCGAAAACCTTCACGTTTGAGGTTGCGCAGTGAACGGCGAAGTTGCTGGCTCTGCTGACGGACGACATGCGGTTTGAAATTTCGGTCAGGACGTGCCTCGTTCCTTTCCTGACAGAGTTTTGCGGGCATGTTAAACACAATCGCAGCGGTTAAGTAGTGGTATTCGCGCGCCAGTGCAATCAAAGGCTTCCGTGCTTCAACTTGGACGTTCGTTGCGTCAATGACCGTCAATTTTCCGGCAGCAAGCCGTTTCGCGGCGATGAAGTGTAGCACCTCAAAAGCGTCGTTAGTTGCTTTCTGGTCGGTTTCGTCGTCTGACACAAGCCCTCGGCAGAAATCCGATGAGAGGATTTCGGTCGGTTTAAAATGCTTATGTGCAAAGGTAGACTTGCCGGAACCTGAAGGTCCAATGAGAAGTACAAGTGAGGGGTTGGGAATCCTTATAATCATCCGCTCCTCTCAACTTCCTCGGGAAAAGACTGCCATCTGTGTTGGGGGTCCAACGTTTTCATCCTCTGGTCCGATCGGGTGAAACACGACGGTGTAACCGAAGCGTTTGGTGATACTGGTTGCCCAAGACTGAAATTCGTCGCGTGTCCACTCGAAACGGTGGTCTTTATGTCGAAAGTTCCCAGCGTGCGGGTTCTCAAATTTGACGTTGTATTCTATATTCGGTGTCGTCAGTACAACCGTCTGGGGGCAAGTGAATTTGAAAAGGCCCCGCTCAAAAGCCGAAAGTCGTGATATATCGAGGTGTTCAATGACCTCTACAACCGCCGCGGCATCGTACCCTGTCAAGCGTTTATCTCGATATCCGAGTGATCCTTGGAACAGGTGAAGTCGCTTTTTTTCTTTCTCCGGTAACCGATCATAATTGAGGCGTTCTTGTGCGATTTTTAGCACATGATGCGAAACGTCCATTCCGACGATCTCTTCAAACTGCTTTTCAGCTAACAATTTACGGAGTAACTTACCCTCACCGCATCCCAAATCGAGAACACGTTTCGCGCCAGACTTTTTGAGGGTTTCAGTGACCGTAGCCAAACGGATCTCGTTCAGACCGAGTTGTTTTTCAACGAGTTCTTCTTCTTGTGCTTGAACCGTCTCGGCAGTTTCTCGGACATCTTCTTCACGCAATTGGGCAAGTGCCTCACGGGTAAGACTGCGTTGATGTTTCAAGTAACGACGCACAATAGATTCTTGCTCTGGATGTGCGGTGAGCCAATCTTTACCATGCTTAGATAACTTTTCGATCTCCGCCTCGCCAACCCAATAGTGTTTTTCGTCGTCAAGTACCGGTATTAAAATGTAAAGATGCGTGAGGAGTTCGCTCAAGCGACAGGTGTTTTCGAGCGTTACCGTAAAATAACGACTTTCACCCCACTCTGGAAATTGCGCATCCAATGTATGTCGCTCTGCCGTTACAGTGTAACCGAGTGGCTCAAAAAGTCGCCGTAACAATTTCTCTCCGCCGCGACAGGGTAAGATAGATACCCTTGCGCTTAAAGGAATCTCGGTCTCTGCGAGTTGCGGACGGTCTTTGCACTTGCCTGACAACGCGCTGCTAAACACCCGTGCGATTGCCACGCTCAAAAACGACGAAGCAACGTACGGACGATCACTGACGTACTGTGCGAGTGCGAAATTTTCCGCGAATTGCCCTTGCGGTCGGCGGACGAGTCCAACGGCATCTACATCAAGGAGCAGTGCTGCCGTACATCTCTCCGTACACGCCTCTGGGTAAAAGACGTGTGCTTGCCCAAAAGCGAGTGTAAAGGATTGCATTCGTGCAGGGTGTTTATGTAACAGATAACCGAGATCTGTTGCTGGAGAATATGCGGTTGATATTGTCAATAGCATAGCAATTAGCAGTCAGCAGTCAGTCATCAGCCCTCAGTGATAGCACCCACTACCTAAAGGTAGGGGCTTCGGTTTCATAGCAACTGCGGTTTTCTCAAAGAGATTACCGTCTTATTTTCGCTCCACCAGCGGGCGCTTCCCTGTAGTCTCCTACACTACAGGCATATCGTCAAGTGACGGCTATCCCTGCCCGCAAAATGTTTAGCGCAGCGTTGATGTCTCGGTCGTGGTGAGAACCACATTCGGGGCATATCCACTGCCTATCGTTCAATGTTAGGTTTTCGTTATGAAAGCCACAATCGCTACAAGGCTTTGTTGTAGCAGTCCACTGATCAATTTCTTTCAAAAGACGCTTATGTTTACTACACTTATGCCGCAATATCTCAACAAACTGGTAGAATCCAAGATCGGAGACTTTACGTCCCCACAAGCGTTTCATGCCATCAAGGTTCAGGGTTTCAATGACAATCGTATCAAACTTTTTACAGAGTTTACTTGCGAGTTGCCAATGAAAGTCTTTGCGTTGGTTGCTGATCTTCCGATAGAGACGTGCGAGTTGTCTCACACATTTCCACCAACCGTTAGAACCTTTGACTTTACGACTCAGTGCCTTGTTGAGAGACCGAAGTTTCTTCAAGGAGTGTTTCAAGGGGTGTGGGTGTTGTATCTTCTCACCCGTGCTCAGTGTCAAATATGCGTCTTTCATTCCGAAGTCTGCCCCAACGCTTTTACCTGTTGCCGGCAGCGGTTTGAAGTCTTTGTAGGTTGTTGTGATACAAAGCCAGTAGCGTCCGCAACTATCACGCTTGATTGTGATATGTTTGATAGTCCCGTGCCACTGGCGGTGTTTGTGGAAAGTATAAGCTACTTTATCATACTGCCATTTACGCGTCTTTGGATTCCATTTGCGAAAAGTCAATGTGATACGGTTATTGAACAAAGACCAGCCAGCAGAACTTGGATACGTGATAGACTTAAACTTACGTCTCGGCTTGATATGGGGTTTACCGCCAAGTTTTTTGAAAAAGCGGATATAAGCGTTATGAATACGCTTGAGTTCTTGTTGCATAACTTGGCTTGGCAATGCGGTCCAATGTGGGTGTGTGGTGTCTTTCAAAATCTTAAGGTGATTACACATTGCTTCATAATCCGCATAGGGTAGACCATCTTTGTAGCGTTGATCCTGCCACTTGTGGAAATATACATGAACTTGCCACACATCATCAAGCAGATTACCGATACGGATTGTATTAGATTGGTCATAAAGCGGATATTTATAGGTCTTCATGGTATATCAAGTATCAAGTTTTTAACCCCGTTCAAGTGGGTAGGCAGACACGTAACCTTGCGATTACGCTTGAACTGTCTGCCAACTTGATGCTTTAATTATACAACATTTTTAGGCGAAAGTCAAATCTTTTTTGACTATAGAATCTAACGCCCGCCTACATCCCGCAAGCTAAAGCATGGGGCTTTGGCGGGAAGATTGGTAAGATTTCCTTGTGTCGCGATCGGTGGTTGTTCTGACAGCAAAGAAACCTTGAAGGTGGATTAGGAACCTTGCCGAGGGCGGTATTTTCGCAGTGTTTAGAAATTGTGACGTTTTAGTGTGACGTTTAAACGTCACTGTGACGTGCAGAGCCCAAGTGACACGTGGGAATGTGACGTAATTTTCGTTTTTTTTTGCCCTAAGACTTATCCACTTTATTTGATTTTTGGTGAGTCTGTTTTCCACTGTGTTAAAAGATACCAAAAACAGGTTTTTGCGCCAAAAAGATACCAAATGGTATCTTTTTTCGCTTTTTGGTAATTTTCGGATTTGTGCTGTGATCCCAGTTGTTATCTGGGTTTGTGGACGATTTTTGTTTCATTTCTCGCTGCGGAAAAAAGATACCAAGGCAAATATAATATTTGGATTGCTACGGATTTTATGCGCGATATGTTCAAACTTATTTTTAGTATAGTATAATTATACTGTGTTTTCGCGTGGATGTCAAGTCTTTTTTGTGTGCAAGGAATAACCCTTCTGGTATTTATCAAATCTATCAAGGAGTCAGTAATCATCAATAGATCGTAGGTATAGCAGTATGAAAATGCGTTTGTTTTGAAAAAGTTGCTTGATTTTTAGCGCATGAGATGGCATCGTAGTGACTCAGAAAAACCACCTTCGAGTCGCCATTGGAGGACATCTCATGCGTCATAAGATTACCAAATCTACACTCTTTTTTCAAGACCTTCTCGCTTCTTACTTTCAACGAATGAGGCAGCAAGTCGTTGAGACGCTACTTCTGCTCTGCGTTTGCCATCTCTTTGGACTTTACAACCCGAATCAAGTCGCAGATGCCTTGAAAATACCCAAAGCACGTCTTTATCGAAGTCTCGGTTCTCTGAGTCTTTATCACTCGAAATGTTTGAATCTCCGACTCGGGTGTGCGATGGCTCTCAATTTCATCAAAGACACCGAAAGTAAGAGTGCTTCAACGCAATCCCGGCGGTGTATCACCGTCAGTGTCGATGATAGCAATCTACCACGCGAGGCAGA
>PYJC01000078.1 GCA_003635255.1 Candidatus Poribacteria bacterium
CCAGTAACCAGTAACCAGTAACCAGTTAAAGAGATGTTAGATTCACCCTAGGGGAAACCCCCAAGCAAAAACACTCTCTTTTCTGGAAACTGGAAACTGGAAACTGGAAACTGGTAAACGGAGATCTATTCTTTGGAATTAACTGAGTACCGCGACCAGATTAACGAGATTGATGACCAGATTTTAGCCTTGCTACAGAAACGGGCAGAGATTTCCAAGAAAATCGGCGCGGTGAAATCAGAGACGGGCATTGCACAGGTCTACGTCCCGCACCGGCAGAAGCAAGTCATTTTACGCTTGATGGCACGGAATGACGGTAAGTTCCCGGAAGCCGCACTCGAATCAATCTGGACGGAGATCTTATCCGCCTCGCGTTCTTTGCAGGAGCCGGAGCGGGTTGCTTTTCTCGGTCCCGTTGGCAGTTTCGGACACTCGGCAGCTCGACGTCATTTCGGTGCGTCAACGGAGTTTATCCCTGTTCATCCACAAGTTGACATCTTTACTGAAGTTGAATCCGGCAGAGCCGATTATGGTGTGGTCGCTATCGAAAATTCGCTCCAAGGCACTGTTCGAGATGTTTTAGAACGCTTCCAACACACACCCTTGTGGATTTGTGCAGAGACGTTTCAGCCGATAAAACAGCACTTGTTGTCAAAGTCTCCGATAACAGAGATCCAGCGTATCTATTCACATCCGCAACCTTTCGCACAATGCAGGACATGGTTAAGCCGACATGTCGGTAATGTTGAACAGGTCGAAGTTGTGAGTACATCCGAAGCTGCGCAAAGAGCCGCCGAAGAGCCATTCGCAGCTGCCATCGCGAGTGAACTCGCAAGCGAGATTTATCAGATTCCAATTGTTGCAAACTCGATTATGGATGCACCGGATAATACGACCCGCTTCTTCGTCATCGGAAGTCGGATGGCAGATCCGAGTGGATATGATCGGACTTCCCTCTTTTTTTCAGTTCGAGACAAGGCTGGCGCGCTTCACCAAGCCCTCGGTATTTTAAAGGAAGCGGATCTGAGTCTGAAGTATCTTGAATCGCTGCCATCACGTGCCAAACCGTGGGAATACGTTTTCTTTTCTGAAATGGAAGGTCATATTGCTGACGAACGCGTCATCGTGGCACTTGCGCAGCTTGAAGAACTGTGTACGAATGTCAATGTTATCGGATCCTATCCACGCGGGACACCTTAATGTCAACACTAACGCAACAAATTCATCAGCACGCAAACGAACTCGGATTTGAACTCGTCGGAATTACGCCTGCCGCACAGAGCGAAACAATTGCGCTGTATCGACAATGGATAGAAAATGGGTACGCTGGGAAGATGGGCTATCTCGAAAAACATCTTCCGCTGAAGGTTGATGTACGCCAACTTCTGGCAGAAGCGAAGTCTGTCATTAGCCTCGCAATAAACTATTACACGCTCGATCCACCGAAGACACTCGCAGAGGATCCCGCACGTGGACAGATCTCTCGTTATGCCTGGGGTGATGATTATCACGATGTTATCCGTCAACGGCTTTCAGAACTTATCGACTTTATTAAACAGACTGCTGAGACCGAATTGAAAACCCGGGTCTGTGTAGATACCGCGCCTATTATCGAAAGGGAATATGCCGAAAAAGCGGGGCTCGGTTGGATCGGTAAGAATACCAATCTCATCCATTGGCGTTCCGGTTCTTGGTATTTCCTCTCGGAAGTGCTTATCAATATCGCCTTGGAATCAGATATGCCTGCTGTCCGTGGGAGTTGTGGTACGTGTACACGGTGCATTGAAGCATGTCCAACAGACGCGATTATTGAACCGAATGTCCTTGATTCTCGGCTCTGTATTTCCTATCTAACGATTGAACTGAAAGAGGGAATTCCAAAGGCACTACGTCCCAAAATCGGCAACTTAATTTTTGGATGCGACATCTGTCAAGAGGTCTGTCCATGGAACAGCAAAGCCGTTCCAACGGATGAACCGGCGTTTCAACCGCGCGCAGGAAATTTCGCACCTAAGTTGCTATCACTTATCGGTATGACACAGCAGGAGTTTAGCCGAAGGTTCAAGGGGAGTCCCATCAAACGCGCTAAACGCCGCGGGTTCTTACGAAATGTTCTCGTCGCTATCGGTAATTGGGGGGATCAGCGCGCGGTACCCGCACTCAAAGACGCACTCACCGACGCTGAGCCCTTAGTTCGCAGCCATGCCGCATGGGCATTAGGCAGAATCGGCGGTAATACTGCTAAGCAGATACTACGGACACAACTAACTGTTGAAGATGAACAAGAAGTAATCACTGAAATTCAAGACGCTATTTCAGAAACACAGCGATCATTACGAAGGAGCGACAGCAATGCGTAAAACAACGAATGGACATCATCACATTCCGGCTCCCGGTGCTGGAACAAACGGGCTCGCGTGGCAAGGAGCGTCACTTTGGAGTGTTGAGGGTGTCGGTCCTATCCATAAAATTGACCCTGAAACCGGTGAGGCTTTACTAACGCTGACCCCACCCTATCCCGGCGGAGCTGGCATAGAATGGGAGGGCGAGTATCTCTGGTATAACAGTATATGGCAACAAACCTTCTACAAACTTTCAATCCCTGATCTGGAAGTCGTTACAACATTCTCGTCGCCTGGGGAGGGACCACACGGATTGGCATGGGATGGTGAGCATCTCTGGAGCGTTGACATGAACACGGGGCGATTCATCAAACAGTGTCCTGAGACGGGAGAAATCCTTGCTGAACTTCAGACACCGGGCGGACGCGCACACGGACTCGCTTGGGATGGCGAAGCACTTTGGAACGCCGATACAAATGACCATGTCATTTACCGAATCCATCCCGAATCTGGTGAGGTGCTAAAGTCGGTTTCATGTCCAAGTGAACCGCATGGATTGACGTGGGATGGCACGGCGTTATGGTATGGCGAAGATAAGGCAAAAACAATCTATAGACTCAGTATATCGGAGTAATACGCAAGTACAAGGCGGAAAATTAAGAAACCACAATGATCGCGTTAACGCCTGTAACCGATAGTAGTGTTCAATAAATGAACAACAAACTATAGATTATATTAGAGATATGTCGAGATTTGCCAACTTTATATGAACTTTTGGGTGGCATGGAATTTGCTATATGCTCTATGAGAGTCGTTTATAATATGCACCCTTTTGGGTCATAAATTGTGTCACTAATAATTGGAATATTCATTGATAGCAACAGAAAAGACGGTAAATTTCAATAATTTTCCGAAAGAGACGCTGCCAATTTAAAAATTGTTTTACCTGAGTTTAAACAAGTTTAAACACATTTCTGTAGGTTCAGCGTATCGGGATAACGTCAAATAGTGAGGGGGAGAAAATTGAGAAAATTACAGATAACGATGCTAACCCTGCTCCTTGGAATCGGGTTAGCAATACAAAGCAGTGCGGACCGAGTGCAGCTCAATACGAGTGCCGCTGTCATTCACGACAACCTCGGTACAAGTGTCGGGATCAGTGGCGATTATGCAATGGTGGGTGTTCCAGAAGATGATACCGACAACGGTAGGGACACAGGGTCCCTCCAAGTCTTTTTCCGTAGTGAAACTGGATGGGTGCAACACCAAAAATTGCACGCCAGTGACGCACAAAGGGACGACGAATTTGGCACAACAGTCGCAATGAGTGGTGATTATGCTATCGTTGGGGCACCGAAGACAGACGATGCAGGAAGGAACTCAGGTGCCGCTTATATCTTTACAAGGCAGGGGACAGAATGGGTCGAGCAAGCGAAATTGGTCGCGCCGGATGCGAGAGCGGGTGACTACTTTGGCATCTCGGTCGCGATTGACGGAGATACCGTCCTCGTTGGCGGCCACCGCATCAATAAACCCACTGCGGACGCAGGATCCGTTTATGTGTTCGAGCGGCTTGGCAATAGTTGGCTTCTGACAGCACAGCTCACTGCTCCGGACGCTACTAAATTCGCATACTTCGGCTTTTCTGTCGGTATTGACGCAGACACTGCTATCATCGGAGCAACCCGTGATGATGAGGCAGGTTTAGATGCCGGGGCTGCCTATGTCTTCGTACGCAAAGGTGTCGGATGGACATTTCAAGCGAAACTCCTCGGGAACAACACCGAATCAGAAGATAACTTTGGATATGCTGTTGATGTTGATGGTGATTTCGCGATTGTAACCTCACCGAAAAATAAAGGAAGCGGTGCCGCTTACATCTACGAGCGTGAGGGTGACGTATGGGAGCAAAAAAGAAATCGTGTCCGTATCCGTATGATTCCGATCGATCCAGACGGCGCCTCCTCTTTCGGAACCTCTGTTGACATCAGTGGGGAAACTGCCGTCATCGGAGCAACAGGCGGTAAAGTCGGTCGAGACGTGGTCGGTGCCGCTTATGTCTTTACACGAAACGAACCACCATTCTGGAACCAGCACACAAAACTCACCGCGAGTGATAGTAATGGCGGTGATCAACTTGGATATGCTGTCGCAATCAGTGGAAACGAAGTTATTTCAGGCGCGCCAAAACATAGCGCAGGTGGACTCGGTTCTGGTGCTGCCTACATCTATCAACAAAAGGAAGATGGCACTTGGATAGAAACTATCAAACTCAGCGATGGCGAAACCGCATCCGAAGATCAGTTTGGCATCTCTGTCGCGATTAGTGGCAATCTCGCTATTTCTGGTGCACAACAAGATGATGATGTTGCCCCGAACGCCGGTGCCGCTTACATTTTTGAGCGGAGTGGTAGCCTCTGGTTACAACGCACGAAACTTATCGCTGACGATGCGAAGGCAGGGGATCTGTTCGGAAATACTGTTGCTATCCATGGCGAAACTGTGGTTGTTGGTGCGCCTGGCGCTGATGATGCTGGACCGGAATCGGGTGCGGCGTACGTCTTCACCTATTTAGGCGATGAATGGGTTCAACGCGCAAAATTAATCGGAGACGACACCAGCATGTTTGACCACTTCGGAACGGCTGTCGCTGTCCATGAAAATAGTGCTATCATCGGTGCTCACGGAAAAGATGAAAACAGTGTAGAAGATTCTGGTGCTGCATACATCTTTGTCCGAAACGGGGTTTCTTGGATACAACAGGCGAAACTCGCACATCAAAATGCTGTACCCGGGGATCAGTTCGGTCGTGCTGTGGCTATCTACGAAGATAACGCACTCATCGGTGCCCATCGGAGTGACGCAACAGGCCCTGATTCTGGTGCCGCATACATTTTTACACGCAACGGCGGGACATGGAGCCAAGACTTTGAAATCATCCCAAATGATAGCGGACTCGGCGACGAATTCGGTTATGCTGTGGATTTAACCAACGGTGTCGCTATCGTCGGTGCACCTAAGGAAGATCGAAGTGAACCGGATATGGGAGCGGCTTATATTTTTGTGGAGACACGAACGGCTTGGCTACAACAGTCAAAACTCACCGCCACCGAGGCAGAGGCAGGTGACGAATTCGGGGCAGCAGTCGCTATTCATGAAGACACAGCAATCGTCGGGGCATGGAAGGACGATCATCCGGTTGCCGAAAGCAGAGAGGATGCATTAAGGCCACTACAGGTCGACAAAGGCTCAGCCTACTCTTTTCTGAGGGATGGGTTGACTTGGGTGCAGAAACGCAGAATCGTTGCGAGTGGTACAAATCGATCAGATCTGTTCGGTGCCTCAGTTGCACTCAGAGGCGCGTTCGCTGTCGTTGGGGCTGCAGGTAATGATAGTGCTGGCGATAACTCGGGTTCCGCGTTTATCTATAACCCGATTGACCTCGGATTCCAATCAGCAGATGTTCCGTTCTCTGTTGATCCAAAATCGCAGACACTCACAACGCTCGGACATATTAAACACACAACGGTTTTCCAGAACTATCCGAACCCTTTTAACCCTGAAACATGGTTTCCCTATAACTTAGCAGAACAAGCCGAAGTCACTATAAAAATCTACGATGTCGCCGGTGCGCTTGTCCGCCAGTTGAATATCGGGTTACAGGAACCGGGTAGTTATCGGAGTCGAGAGAAAGCCGCGTATTGGGATGGCAGGGATGAATTTGGAACGAAAGTCGCGAGTGGTATCTATTTCTATACATTCACCGCGGGCGATTTCCAAAGCACCCGCCGGATGGTCATTTTGAAATAGCATAGTAATCAGCCATCAGCGGTCAGTCGTCAGCCAGATAGCCATTGGTGGTTAACATTTGACTGGAAGGCGGGAAGAAGGTAAGGATGGATGCCCTAATCTCTCCCTTCCCGCCGACTGCTGATAGGCAATAATGGGAAGGTGGAGAAACTGAATGAATCAACGTACTGGCTATGACGATTTACAAACCCATATTCCTGAATTAGAAACACCCGCAATCGAGACATGGGAAAATCAGTATAGCCACCGAGATTACACAATCGAGATTACCAACCTGGAATTTACCGCCGTATGCCCTAAAACGGGGTTACCTGATTTCGCCGCACTCTGCATCACCTACGTCCCCGATCAACATTGTGTCGAACTGAAGTCGTTGAAGGAGTACTTCCTTTTCTACCGAGATGTCGGTATCTTCCACGAACATGTCGTCAATAAGGTGCTGGAGGATTTTGTGGAAGCGTGCCAGCCGCGGAAAGCAGAAGTCATCGGTGACTTCAACATCCGCGGCGGCATTAAAACGGTTGTCTGTGCAAGTTATCAAAAGTGATAGAACGATGTTCGGAGTACAACACATACTGAAAATCTTCTCAAGACATCGCGAATGCTTTACTAATTCGTGGCGGACAAGACAGAAACAGATATGTTAATCACTTAATCACTCGTCTTTTGACAACAACAGACCCTTATGTTATCATGCTGCAAAAATCTGATAAGTTAATCAGACATCGTATACAAATCACTGCAAACTTGTTACTGGAGAGGAGGGAATATGAAAAACAAAAAAGTAAAGGGCTCACAAATTTTGAGCCTCGTCGGGATAATTATTTTCACATTTACTTTGTCCTCATGTGCGATATTAAATTCTGTAAAAAAAACTGACAGCCTTTTTTTTGAGGCTGAAGTATTGGAGCGTTCTAGATCTTACGACGCAGCGATTGATAAATACAAGGCATCCCTCAAAGAATTTAGGAAGTCTGGGGTACTTCGTCCTCTTCGTCGACATATTGACAAGGGTTTTCCAGTACTTGTCAACTATAGAATTATAAGATGCTGTTCAAACCTCGCAAAAAGCCTTTTTTTAGAAGCTGAAAAGTCATATCAGCAAAGAGATTATTCAGGGGCCATTGAAAAATATAAAGCCACCATTAAAGAACCTGAAAAGCACGGAGTCCCCCTTCCAAATATCAGCAGAAATTATCAAGAAATTATTAAGAAATATAAAGCCACCATTAAAGAACCTGAAAAGCACGAAGTCCCCCTTCCAAATATCAGCAGTGATATTCCTACATTGACCCTCATTAACTTTAGAATCGCGAACAGCTATTCAAAACTTGCTGAACGATCAGATGATTCTGAAATTCTCTACACCAACGCAATCGTTCATGCAAAAGAGGCTGCTACATCCAAAACTGATGACAAACACAAAGCAGATGCTCATTACTTTTGGGGAGTTCTTCTCCATAAATCAGGGAAACCTGAACAAGCAGTATTGAAATTTAGCGAGTTTGTTACGGACTTTCCACGAAGCCCTTTCGTAGAAAAAGCATTGTATTATATGGGGACTTTCTACCATGAGAAAAAAAAACATGTGCTTTCTCGGAGAGCTTTTGATCGAATTTTAAATAAATTTCCATCATCAAGTTTTAAACACGAATCACATTACCGAATTGCAGAAGTTTTGCTGAAGGAACAAAACTATGAGCAAGCCTATCAGGAATTTATCGAATCGTTAAGATCCAAGGTATACTCACCTGATTTTCAAGAAGAGGCACTATATCATACTGCTTACTGCCTATACCGACTCGGTAAGTACGATGAAGCCCGCAATCAGTACACCAACTTCATAAAGCGGCACCCAAAAAGCCAATACCGCGCGGGAGCTCATTTTACTATTGGCAAGATATATTTCGGAGACAAGGACTACGCAAAAGCACTTTCCAATTATCAATCAGCCTTACAAAGTACTGATAAAGAATCCCTCAAAACCGAAATTCATCTAGCTACAGCTGAGGCACATTTTGCCATAGGAGAAGTGTACTTTGGAAACAAGAACTACGGAAAGGCACTCTCCAATTATCAATCAGCCTTACGAAATGTAGGGAAACGACCCTTAAAAACCAAGATTCAGTTAGCTATGGCATTTACCTATCTCAACCAAAAGGATGCTAAGAATGCCATAGGTACTTGTAAACGTATACTATCAATTCATGAGACAGATCCGCTGACTATGCCAACGATCGATCCAACTGCTGAAGAAAGACTGACTATAGCGAAAGGAGTCCAACTTTACCTTGAAGCAGAAAATACTACCTTTTTAGCAGGATACAAAGGGGCAGTCGCTAAATATAACGCTGCGCTTACTAAAATTCAGGAAAGTATGTCAACAACAATTGGTGCCGAATATCAAGCTGATCTCAATTACATTTTGGGGGATCTTTTCTATAAGGTTGAGCGGTTTGAGTCGGCGGAAAAACAACTTACCATGGTAATTGAGAATTTTTCCGACAGCAACTTTGTAGATGATGCGTGGTACGCTATCGGTGATATGAACTATAAATTGCAAAGCTATACAGAATGCCGGGATGCCTTTAGGAAGATTTTGGAAATTTTCCCGAACTCCGATTTGCGGGATGACGCACAGTATTTCATTGCAAAATCGCTATTGGAGGAGTTGGACTACGAAGGTGCTTATCTTGCTTTTGATGGACTTACGACCAAGACGTTTCAAAAATATCCAGACTTTCAAGACGATACGAGGTACCATGCCGCCTACTGTCTAAATCTGCTCGGCAGAGACGATATAGCTATCCGCCGGTACGAAAATTTTCTTGAGCACTATCCAAAAAGTCCGTATCGGGTTGATGCGTACTTTGACCTCGGGGCAATTTATGCAAGACAGCAGGACTATAAAAACGCTCGCCTCAATTACGCTTTAGCGATGCAGCACACTGAGGATCAAGCCCTCCTCTCTGAAATACAGATGGCTATTGGACACGCCCATTACAATCAAGGGGCCTACAAAAATGCGATTATGGCACATACGTCGCTTGTGGAAAAATATCCAGAGAGCGACTTTATCATAGAGGCTAAACTCGGTATCGCCAACAGCCATTTTCGCATGAGATCATGGCAAGAAGCTGCTGATGCTTATGAACGCGTTGTTAATGAGCATCCGGAAGCCACAAATTTTATCCCATACTGTGCCTATCAGGTTGGCGAGGCACATTACGGGTTGGCAACCCATCATAGTGAACAAGACGAGACCGAACTGGCAGTGAAAAATTTTCACGAGGCGTTGGAGTGGTATCAGAAAATCATTGATGATTTCCAAGTGGAAGATTCTAATAATATGGATGAAATCACCGAACTACTTATTACGAGTTTTACACGGATGCGAAACGATCCAAGCGTCCCTGAAGAACTGCAAAGTCTGGCACAAATAAAAAAAGGAGACAATTACTTAGCCATTGAACAGTATGGAAAGGCTCTCGCTGAGTACAACGCCTTTGTTCAGATGTTTCCTAATAGGACTAAAGGTTCCTCTGTCCAAGACAGAATCAAACAGGTTCAGGAATCCATTATTTCTAAGAACCTGCGACAAGAAAAAGTAAGGAGGACTGTAGAAGTTTCGATAGAACAACAGATTGCCCAAAAAGCCTTAGCCTCTACTGTGCTCATACTCACAACGGGTGCCACTGGAGATCCAATGGCACTGGGGAGCGGTTTCTTTATCAGCAACGACCAGATTGTCAGCAATTGGCATGTTGTTGAAGGAGCAACAACAGCTTATGCATTATCGGTTGATGAGGAAACAAGGTATAAGATTGATGGAATTATCGCAATGAACCCAAAGCAAGACTTAGTTATCCTAAAGGTTTCGGGGGAAGGCAGCCCTTTATCATTGGGGGACAACCACACAGCCCAGATTGGTGAGTCTATTTACGTCACGGGCAACCCCAAAGGATGGACAGGAACCTTCTCTATTGGTGTTATAAGTAGTTTCCAGATGCGTTATGCCGGAAAACGCATCCAGATTACTGCCCCAGTCTCACCAGGGAGCAGCGGAGGCCCCGTACTAAACGATAAAGGTGAGGTGATAGGTGTTGTCTACGCCGTCCATGGCGGACCCGATGCTCAGAATCTCAATCTTGCTATTCCAGTTAATTATCTGAAAGCACTGCTCAAACGGGTAGGACCTCCGATACCTTTGAGTGCAAGGTAACAAACCTCCCGAACAGACGATCTAATCAGTACGGATAAGTTTCAAGCCGACCTCTACCCGAGTAATTCACCTTACTTTATTCATTTACAAGATGATCACCTTATACAATTGGTACAGAACGACCAATTCGCGCCGATTCATAGAGCGCATCAAAGATCTTCGCGACATTCAGCACCTCTTCCGCAGGCACTGGAGACGGCAAACCCTCACGAACCGCCTTGTGGAACGACTCAAATTCACTCGGTAATCCTGTAAGAAGTTTGGGTTCGTAATTGACCATTTCATCTTTCTTATCAAGATAAATCTGAAGCGGTTCATAAGTCGCCCCCGCTAAATCACCCATAAAGAACGTACCGCCGATGTTCTCAATGTGTGATGCCCATGCAGTTTCCAAAGTCACTGTCAATCCACCCTCAAAGCGGATCGTCCCCATCGCAAAATCTTCGACTTCAAATTCTTCAGGATTCCACTTACCCCACGGGTTGATGACATCCTTTTTGTGTCCAAACTTTGTTGCCGCCATTCCGAATGCCTCAACCGGTTTCGGGCAGCCGATCATCCAGAGCAACACATCAAGGATATGTACGCCGATGTCAATCAGCGGGCCACCGCCTGCGATCGCTTTACTCAAAAACGATGGTGAGGCAGGGACCCCGCGCCGTCGCATCGCCATTGCACGCGCATAATAGATGTCCCCAAAAAAACCTTCATCGTAGAGTTTACGCAATGTACGTGCTTCAGCGCGGAATCGGGATTGCAAACCGATCTGTAGGACTTTGCCACTCGCTTTCTGCGCATCCACCATCGCTTGCCCATCAATCGCATTGGCAGCAATCGGCTTTTCACAGATGACATGTTTTCCAGCGTTCAACGCTGCAATCGTCGGGCCTGCGTGGAAGTTGTTCGGCGTGCAAACACTTACTGCATCGAGTTCATCCATCACAGCCAATTCCTCATAATCACTGAAAACGTGTGGAATGTCGTGCTGTTTCGCGAACGCTTTCGCACGGGTTTCGTCGATGTCACACGCGGCGATAATTGAGACACCTTTGACACCTTTATGACCCGGAAGGTGTTTGCCGCCAGCAATACCCCCACATCCAACGATCCCTACTTTAACTTCTTTAGCCTTAGCCATTTTTGCTCCTTCTTCACTCATTTTATAGTAAAGTTTAGAATTAATAGGACACTCCACACCGGTTCGGTTAGGAAACCGAACCTACCGGGGGGAGGAAAATGTCTCTTTATTTTTAGGTTTCACTATAATTTAGACGGTGACCACTTGTGGGGCTTGTTCTAAATCCAGATTGTGCGAAGTTGCCCATTCCGTCCCAGCCCAGTGTACACCGTTCGGGTCGCGCCTCCCCTGTGTATCTGTAGAGGCACCAAGAAACTGCCTACCGAGGTCGTCCAGATTTTCCACCAGCGAATCATCCGGCTGCAGACTGTCGTTGTAATACCGTAGATAATGATCAGGTTTGATCCAGCGATAATGGTACCCGTAGATGACCACCTTAGACACGTTTTCTCTAAAATTCAACCCTGCAGCATGATAGATACGACTCTCAAACAGAAACGCATCGCCTGCTTTAAGTAGCGGTTCATCATACGTAGGCGGATCAACTTCGCCTTCAGGGATACACAACGGTTCACCCAACTTATGGCTCTGTCGGACAAACCATGTCGCACCCGAATTCGGCACACTGAAATCTGTCAAGCAATAGCCTACCTTCAAACCGACGCGTGGACATCCCTTGTGTCCGACATCCAGATGCACGCCGACATCTCGATGCCAGTTACGGTTGTCCGGTTTCTCTGGTGCCTGCGGATGTTTGTAGATCAACGCAGTGTTCGTAATATGAATGTTTGTACCGAGCAGCTGTAGAATCAACGGCACCGCCTTTGATTGTGTAGCAAGATCAGCAAATGTAGGCTCTTGCACCAAACCGTCCCGCCGATGTGCGTAATAGTTGTGATATTCAAACGATTCCATGAGTCTGTCGCCCGCCTCAATCAAGCGATCAATCATGTCGCTATCAATTGCTGAGCGCACAATGAGGTAACCGTTCTCATCAAATTCCTCGCGTTGGGCACCTGTCAACTGAACGAATTCCATCAGTTTTCTCCTTTATCCTCTGACTTTTCTGGATGGGCTTACAAGTTAGACCTCAATAGAGAGTTGATAGACACGTGGAAATATGCTATCATGAATCTAAAATGATGTCCACTCATAAACAGAATCATGAAAACAAATCTTCTCCGGCTTTCTTTACTAATCTTTTTATTAGCAGTGTGTCTGACATCGGCAGAACAAGACACACCCGCCGAGGCAGCACGCGCATATCAGGCAGGTCTGCAAGCACTCGCCGAAAAAAAGGATCACAATGCGCTTGCGGCGTTTCAGCGGACAGTAAAAATCGACGCGTCCTATGCTGAGGCACATTATCAACTCGGTGTACTTTACGGCAAACTCTCGCAATGGAAACCCGCGATTCAGGCACTCCAGACTGCAATCAAACTCACACCGGATTTCGTGGATGCGTACGTGCGTCTCGGTGAGGCTTATCTGATCGCGACGGCAAACGCGAAAGATGCCGTTGAACCGTTGCAACACGCTTTACAGTTGCAACCCGATCTCTCTCGGGCCCGCAGACTTTTAGGCACCGCCTACCTCCGTCAGAACCAAACTGATGTAGCGATCCATCATCTTAAACAGGTACAGCAGGACAGCGAAGCACGCTACCTTCTCGGTCTCGCTTACTTTCAAGCGGAGGACTTCACCCAAGCGATACCACACTTTAAGGCAGTCATTAAACGGCAAAGCCGACACGCGAAAGCACATTTTAATCTTGGGAACTGCTATCTGCGCACCGGAAAAATCATTGAGGGACGTGCTGCACTCCGCGCATTCGAGAAACTTACCCGCGAAGAGGAACAATTAGCGACATTACAACGTCTGATTCTCGACAACCCACAACGCCTTCAACTCCGATATCAACTCGCGGAGCTACACATCAAGCGAACAGAATGGGAACTTGCTGTGATAGAACTCAAAGCGTGTCTTACCATCTTGCCGCACGACGAGAAGGCATCCGAACTGCTCGGTTATACCTATCTTCAAACAGAGTCTTACGCGGACGCACTTGAGATATATGGTAACCTTGTTGAAGCATATCCCGAAAGCGCGATATACCGGAATAGCCTCGGCATTGCCTACATGATGCTGAAAAAACCTCAACCAGCGATTACGCAATTTGAAACGGCTATACGTCTTAACACAACAAATCCACAATTTTATCGCAATTTAGCAAACGCCTACCGGGAAATCGGCGAAGTGGCGAAAGCAAAACAGGCATATCAACGCTATCGCTCTCTGACAAAGTAAGTTTCAGGTTACACGCAGACACAACACGATGAACAACTCACAATCTCAGTCCTCAAGTACCACTAATAATTTCCGTGCCTCGCAGCAGCAACAAGAGCATGCCGACGTGTGCGTCATCGGTTCTGGTGCCGGTGGTGCGGTCGTCGCAAAGGTGCTTGCCGAAGCCGGACTATCGGTAGTTATCTTAGAAGCAGGGGAAAATCACGATCCGAGTACTTTCGGCAGCTACGAACCGGAGATGCTGCGTCGTCTCTTCTGGGATAGCGGCTTACGACGCACACGCGACGGGGCGATCGTTATCTCGCAAGGTAGAGGGGTCGGCGGTTCGACCGTACATAACCTCTGCTATGCTGTCCGTCCGCCACAGGTGCTACTGGAGAGATGGGGCGTTCCAGACCTCGCCGCAAACTTCAAACGTGTAGAGCAGACCCTCGGCGTTACACAGATACAGGAGACAGATGTAAACCGATTAAACGCTGTTATCCGCCGCGGATCCGAATTGATGAAATGGCGCGGTGTCGTCCAACGACACAATCGGGGTGCTTGCCCGGCATGCGGTTCACAGTGTCTTTTTGGGTGTCCAGCCTCCAAATCAATTCAAAACGAGCCAATGAGAATGGGCAAGCAGAGCATGGCGGTTACGTATATCCCTTTGGCACTTGCCGCAGATGCTCAACTCTATAGCAATTGCACAGCTGAGAAAATCCATACGGAAAAAGGCAGCGTCGTCGGTGTTTCTGCACAACTGCCATCGGGTCATTTGTATGTTCAAAGCAAAGTAGTGGTACTCGCCGCCGGCGCCATCAACTCGCCACAACTCTGGTTAAAAAGCCGACTGTCGAACACAAACCGACGGGTCGGGACAAATCTCCATCTGCATCCCGCTGTCTTCGTCGGCGGAATCTTCAACGAAACGATTGACGGACACCTCGGCATCCCGCAAAGTTACTATATTGATGAGTTCCTTGACATGGAAAAGGCACCGGGCAGCGGCTATTTGCTCATGCCGGCTTTCGGTTCGCAGATGATAGTCGCCGCAAGTCTACCCGGATTCGGCGAGGATCATCAGGAATTAATGGAACGCTACCGCCACATCGCAGCACTTCTTGTCCTTTTACATGACCGAACAACGGGACAAGTCTCAGTTAATTACAAAGGCGAACCAAACATCGCATACCGGCTCCGGCGGTCAGATAAAAGGATGTTAGTTGAAGGCGCGATTAACGCCGCTCGCCTGCTGTTCGCTGCAGGCGCGACAGAGATTGTGATGCCCTACACACACCATTCCCCTATCAAAACAGAGTCGGATCTTGAGATTATACGGCAACGGGGTATCGTTCCAAATGACATCATGCTCGCTTCCAGTCATCCGCAAGGCACACTCCGAATGGGTGAAAATCCGAACCGAAGCGTCGTCAAATTTTCAGGGGAATCCCATGCGGTGAAAGGCTTGTTTGTCGCTGATGCGAGTCTCTTTCCTACCTCTATCGGTGTGCCACCAACATTGACCATCGCAGCACTTGCTGAGCATGTCGCGGGTCAGATTATTGAGAGTGGTATCGTATGATTGAATCAATTCCACACCTTTCACTCGGAAACTTCCCGACGCCTGTGCAACGCCTCTCAAATCTTGAGCGCGTTCTTGGCTTTGAGTCACTCTGGATAAAACGAGATGATCTGAGCGGTCCATTGGGCGGAGGTAATAAGGTCCGAAAGCTGGCGTACATGTTCGCAGCAGCACACCCGGATGGAGAAAAGAAAAAAACGCTCTTTACAATCGGTCCGACAGGTTCCAATCACGTTCGCGCAACGGCAGTCTATGGTAAAGCATCCGGATTCCGAGTAGAATGTCTGCTCTTTAAACAACCCTCTACCGAGTATTCCGAAACAAACTATCGTACGATTTGTGAACATGCCGATCAAATTCACGAAGTTAAGCGTATGGAGACGATGTTTGCGCGTTACGCGTACGAACAAATAAAAACGGCTCTTGGCATTGGGGAGGAACGCTATTTTATTCCAGCGGGTGGTTCGTCGCCGCTCGGTTCTGTCGGCTATGTGAAAGCAGTTTCAGAACTGAAATCGCAGATTGAGGAAGGTATCCTCCCAGAGCCACGATTCATCTTTGTACCGGTAGGGACATGCGGGACAATGGCAGGCTTGATAGTAGGTGTGCAACTGACCGGGCTGAAAACCGAGGTTGTAGGGATTCGTGTCGCTGACCGAGTGGTAGCAAATCCGTTGGCAATCTCGCGGATGGTGCGGCGGATCTATCATCTCATCGGCGTGACCGAGGTCCGGGGTATTCAATCAAGCGACATTGAACTCTGGCACGGCGATTTTGGGGAAGGGTATGCAATCCCAACGGAAGCTGGTAAACACGCCGTCGCGATGATGGCAGAACATGAAGGTATCACACTCGAAAACACCTATACCGGAAAAACGCTGGCAGGACTCATCCACTATGTAAATGCACGACGACATAAAGACGAACCGATACTTTTCTGGCATACATACGGTGGCGAACAAAACGCGGTGTAACTTAATCAGGGCTTACGTAGCGGTTTCAAAAGTCCCCCTGATAAGGGGATTTAGGGGGTGTTTTGGCTGGGGTGTTTCTTAAAAGCGTTTGAATATCTACTTTTTACGTGCAAAATATCCGTTTTCTGATAAATTTGTATAAGTCTTATTAATTATAAACGCGAGAGGAAATATATGAAAACAGAGAACGGCAAACCGAATTTCGTTCAGGCAGGTATGCCTATTATCGACTGCGACCTCCACAATCGGTTACCCTCACACCAAATGCTCTATCCGTACCTACCCGATTACTGGTGCGACTATTGCGAAGAATCTGGCTTTCCCGGACCTGATGCAAACGACTATCCAGAGGGTGTGCCGACCTCAACGCGTCCAGAAATTACACACCCATCGGTGGATCGTCCAGCATCGGATTTAGCACTCCTACGCAAGCACGCCCTCGATTTCTGGGACGTTGAATACGGGATACTCACTTGTGGGTATCGAGTCCAGAGCGTCCACAACGAAGACTTCGCAGCAGCACTCGCCTCAGCAGTCAACGATTGGCAGATTGAGCATTGGCTCAACCCCGAACCACGCTTACGCGCCTCACTGATTGTGCCAAGCCAAAATCCGGAACTCGTAGCGCGGGAAATTGACCGTTTAGGGGGACATCCGAGGTTTGTACAGGTAATGCTACCCGCCCGATCACAAGCCCCTTACGGCAATAGACGCTATCATCCGATTTATGATGCAGCCGTGCGTCATCAACTCGTCATCGGTATCCATTACGGCGGCGCACCCGGACTGCCGCCAACGTCCGTAGGATGGCCCTCAACCTACTTGGAGGAATACGTCGGTATGTCACAGGTGTTTCAGGCACAAGTGCTGAGCCTCGTCTCCGAGGGAGTTTTTGACAAGTTCCCCGACTTACGCGTCGCGCTCATAGAAACCGGTGTCACATGGATGCCATCGCTGATGTGGCGGTTCGATAAAGAGTGGCGCGGTTTACGAAATTTGACACCGTGGGTCAAGCGACCCCCATCAGCATATATCCGAGAACATATCCGCATGACACTCCAACCGATTGATGCACCACCCACTGCAGCTGAACTCCTTCAAATTGTCGGGCAGCTCGATTCGGAAGACATGTTAATGTTCTCAAGCGACTATCCGCACTGGCATTTCGATGCCCCTGAAGAGGCATTCCCTACGCAGTTACCGCAATCATTGACCCGCAAAATCTTGTCCGAAAATGCCCGAGAATTCTACCGCCTTTAAAGGGAAATAGGAAAGGCTCCTAATTTTTTACAGATTCGTCTCAAACAGCTCAAGATATGCTTTCACTTTTGTCTCGAAACGCTCTGCAAGTTTGAGATCCAGTATTTTGTCATAATGCTGAGCTTCACGGAAAAAACATGTTGTCGCTGCTCTCAGCGCATTCATAAGATCAACACTTCGCAAACTCAAGACCAGGGTCTGCTCAAGCTCCGCTAAAAAATCTGCCGACATCTGATCCACATGTCGAAAGCGTTTCGTTTCTAACGCCTCGCGCAGCCCCCGTAACTCAATCGTTTGGTTCCGAATCTGTTCAATCTCATATATAGCCCGCCAAGGTTGATTTCGTTGAACCGCAACAGCAGCGTAACTGATATAGTGCCAGATTGAGCCGAGTCTATAACGATAGGTTTCTTCCAGATTGGGCTCCGATCTGTTCTCCCAACTGGACTGCATAATGCTCTCAATTTTGCCTGAGCGATCAAATACAGTTTTCCAACGATTTCGCCTCGCGTGGAGATCCTCCAAACAAAGGAAGCACAAATCAATCTCCAGAAAGTTCTCAAGCAGCAATATCCAAAGATAGATGTTAGCACCTCTCACAGACGCAACGGAATGAAACACGGGTAGCATCTCGCGAATCTTTACACCCCACTCTTGGAAAGCAGGTCGAACATCGTCAGCAGAGGTTGTAACCGCGCACAAATCTATATCAGAGTAGACATCCGCAAAGCCTTCTGCGCCGGATCCAACGACCAAGAGACCCGCAATACGTTGATCATTTCGTAAGGCAGTCAAGAGACGATTAAGGGTTGATTCACGCTCGGCAGGTGAGTAGTGATAAGGGTGATCGGTATCTGTTTGGTATGTACATTCTGTCATGGTATTTTTCCAATTTTTGAGGTATTGATTAACGAATGGTATTGCAGGCGTGAACCGAGATAAGCACGGCTGTAACCGGTTTTTAAAATTATACAACATCCCGCAGGAGTTATCAAGAAAGGGCATCTTCTATACACATGTCGCCCTTATCTCACTTATTTTTCCATTATGCACGTTTTCTACCCTAAAAACGTATCTTTAATTATAAAGGCTAATACAGTGTTTTAAATTTGACGGTTTCAGTTTATTGGAGCGTTTGGTATAATCTTTCAAGAAACCGAAAAGCAGTCTTAAATGAACATAGAGTAGATAAAAATCGCCATAGCAGTGGAACGCAATCACACTTCAATTTATTAATCTATTCATTAATCATGGAGCATCCTGATGGAAAGAGAAGACGATATTCAACTCATTCGTAGAGTTTTGTCGGGCGACGATACAGCGTTTGAAATCTTAGTTCAAAAACATCAAAATAGTATTCATGCACTCGCGTGGCGGAAGATAGGTGATTTTCACATTGCTGAAGAGATTACGCAAGACACTTTCCTCCAAGTATACAAGAACCTCTCGCAGCTAAGGAATCCGAGTCAACTCTCAGGATGGATGTATGTCATTGCGAATCGACTCTGTCTTAAATGGCTGGAAAAGAATAAACCTGTCATGCAATCGCTGGAGGACACACCCGTGGAAGAAATCGAGAGAGCCTCTTATACACATCACGTAGCGGAACAACGAGAAACAGAGCACACTGAGCATCGCCATGAACTCGTCAAAAAACTGCTCGCAAAACTCCCAGAGAGTGAACGCACTGTCGTGACGCTCTATTATCTCGGTAAAATGACGACTAAGGAAATTAGCAAATTCTTAGGCGTATCTGTGAACACGATTACAAGCCGACTCCAGCGCGCGCGAAAGCGTTTACAAGAGCAGCAGGAAGTGTTAATCAAGGAAGTGCTCGGCGGTGTACAAATACCCGCAAGTTTAAGCCAGAATATCATGCGACAAATCACTGACATGGCACCCACACCAGCTCCGACTTCTAAACCGTTCCTTCCATGGATGGCTGTAGGAGCGGCTGCGATTTTGATTGCCTTGCTACTCGGCACGAGCAATCGATACCTCACCCGTTTCCAGAAGCCGTACAGTTTTGAAGCACAATCTGAACCCACGATTGAAATCGTTGAAGCACCTATTATCCTTGATATAGCAACGAAACCTGATGTGCGAAATCGGGTCGGACGGGATACCCGTCTCGGCAAAACCAGCCGTGCTGGCACCCAAGTTTCTAATGTAACCTCAACATCTGTTCCAGCGGAGAATGCCACCCAGTTTTCTACAGCGAAGTGGATGCACGGAAACGGACCGCCCGCGGGTCCTGTCCGCAATATCTTCGCTGCGTCTGACGGGACCGTCTATGCTGTTATACAAACAGGGATATACAGATTAACGGCAGATGCAACCGCGTGGACACGCGTTGACGTGAGTGTCCCGATTGTCAAATCTTTGATGCCAATGGCAGAGCATAGTGGTAGACTTTATATTGTTTCTACTGATGAGATATTTGCTTCGGATAACCAGGGTGAGACCTGGAGGTCACTGGGTCCCCGACCTAAGGGTGAGCCTGTTGAACTCGTCATTACAGGTGCCGAAGAAGCGTCCAACTCACAAGTGCCTATGACGATGTATCTCGCCCTTAGAGATAATGGGATTTTCCGATCCACAGATGGTGGTGCGCAATGGAGTCCTCTTAACGACGGACTGACGGTTTCCGAAAAGATTTCCGCGGTGGCTGCTGTTAGAAAAACAGTGTTTGCGGGTACAGAGAATAGTCTCTACCGTCTCGATTCAGGCATTTGGGAAAAATTGCCATTGGATACATCCGGTGCCGTCTGTTCCTTGGCAGTCTCAGGAAATAATGTTTATGCTGGAATAGGGCACGAGTCGTTGGTTAAATTAACGCCGAGTGAAATGGACGAAGTCATGCGAAATAATAGGTGGCATTTTGCCAAAATTTTCCATTCAGCTGACTTGGGCGCGGCGTGGACTGAAATATGGCATAAAAACCGATATCTTCCTACGGGTCCACCGGCGGGTATAACGGTTTTAGCGGCTGGTAAAACACTCGTGGCATTGGGACTCGCGCAATCTCGTTCAATAGATGGTGGACAAACTTGGACCCAACTTGGAAGCGACATGAATTTTCGGAGGAGAAGCCGCCTTCCAGCTGTGATCGTAAATGAGAAAACGTGTTACAAAACCAACGTATTCGGCATTCACCGCACGATTGACGGGGGTGCGTCATGGCACCTATTTATGAACGGGATGATGGGCACACTTATAACCGATGTGGTGGCGTTTGACAATAGATTATACGCCCATAACGGCTATGAAGTTTATCAATCAACGGATGCGGGCGTGTCCTGGAAAATAGTTCCGACTGATAGACAAAAAGCTGGATTCAGTCCCTTCACTACCAGTGTGACCGTTGATTTAAAACTGATGGTTGTTGGCAACATTCTTTATTATGTTTTCAGTGGGGGCCCTACAGGCGCCAATGTAGGAATTTTCCGTTTATCTACCGATGGCGATAGGTTCATGCCCGTTCAAAATGTCCCCATTTTCGACCGTTATAAACTTAGCGAGGAAAAATATAAGTCAAAAGAGCGAGATTATCGTCACGTATCTCGTCTGAGAACTGAGACGGCTGCAGCGAGTCGTGATACCTTTTATGTAGAATATCTGGGAGAACTTTTCAAATGGAAACTCGGTGATCCAGAATGGACAAGCACTGGATTAATAGAGGATCATCCTCTATATTATGGCGCGTCCTTCGAGGTGTTCAAATTAGCGGTTTTAGGAGAAACCATCTACGCAGGCAAATGGGATGGTCAGCTATTTCAATCGCTTGATGAAGGGGAGAGTTGGAGAGATGTCACACCAACCCTACCCCTCCGCTTCACTCACTTCAAAGATATAGTCTTTGCAGGGGCATCGATTTATGTCGCAACGGATAATGGTGTCGTGGCTTCGCAAACTGGGGAAAACTGGCGCGTGCTTACGGATGGAATAGGTACACGCATCGTCATAGACAAATTGGGTGTGGATGGCACAACAGTTTATGGTGCAGGCGATGCTGGCGGTTATCGTTTGAATACACGGGCACAGTGGGAACAGATCTCTTCAGAAGTGCCAAATACAATCAGTAATCTCGTCATCGCTAACGATAAACTCTATAGTGCTACTGCTCTGATCAGTGGTGCAAAAAAGATGGGGCTGTTTTACATTTCGCTTCAAGAAAATGAAAAGAAATAATGGAGGCAAACCGTGAAAATTCGTTGGATGTTCGGTATTTTGGCTATCTGTGTCCTGTTAGTTATCAATATAGGTGAGCTTGCCGCCGAAAAAACTTGGACACCGCGAGCGGACATGCCAACAGCCCGATATAACTTTGACACGTGCCTCGTGGACGGAAAGGTATTCACAATAGGCGGCCAACTTGATGCGTTTGCTGACAAAGCTATGGCGACGGTAGAGGTATACGACCCGAAAACCGATACATGGGAACGAAAGGCAGATATGCCGACAGCGCGGTTTGGTATGGCTACCTTGGTTGTAGATGGGAAAATCTATGCTATGGGTGGCGTAAAAAAAGAGGGGAACAGGTTTAAATTCCTTCCCGTTGTGGAAATATATGATCCAGTCACCGACACATGGGTCCAGAAAGCGGACATGCCTGTATGGAGGGATGGTGGTACCTGCGTCGTAGATGGAAAGATTTATATCATTGGTGGAGGGGCAGCCAACAGAAAAGAGTGGCGATTAGATATCGTGGACGTATATGATCCAGCGACGGATACATGGGCAAAAGCGAAAAGTATGAATCATGCGCGATCTGGCACATCAGTGAGTGTTGTGGATGGAAAGATATATGTCATGGGCGGAACCGGATGGCC
Organism: Candidatus Poribacteria bacterium; assembly: GCA_003635255.1. Classification (GTDB taxonomy): domain Bacteria; phylum Poribacteria; class WGA-4E; order WGA-4E; family WGA-3G; genus WGA-3G. The sequence continues at coordinate 22,393 of PYJC01000078.1, forward strand.
CCAGATTCCAAATCATCCAGGTCCCTTTCTCTCCAGTATTGAAGTATATAATCCAAAAACCAATCGATGGACTGAAAAAGCCGAGATGCCTGCCCCAAAGGCTGGGCACACGGCAAGTGTGATCGATGGAAAAATCTATGTGATAGGTGGAGGCTTTCGGGGCAATGGTCCCTACATGTATCTCTCAACGGTTGAAGTTTATCATCCTGAAACTGACCGTTGGACACAGGAACCGGACATGCCAATTGGTAAAGCAGGTCATGCAGCTGAGGTCATAAATGGGGAAATCTACATTTTTGGGGGTAGTAGAGCCGGGGTTTTCGTACCACTTACAACGGTTGAAGTTTACGGCACAGGCGAAGTTCCTCGGAGTGTTGATCCTGTCGGAAAACTTGTGGAAACTTGGGGCGCAATCAAAACAAGGCGATAGTGGCCCCATGGGTTCGGTAGAACGGGGCGGAATAAAAGGAGTGTTTCATGCCTATTAACTTTAAATTGCTATTCAGTGCGGTATTATTGCTCGGTTTATTAGCTATACCTGTATTTTCTTTTCAACCTTCGGGGGGCGTTTTGATGCTCGATGGTGAGGATGACTATGCGATCCTTCCGTTTGCGGAACACGGTTATATTCTCCCAAGAAACACCGATGAATTTACTGTTGAGGTATGGTTCTATCCGAAAACTGAAGCTAAGCTGGAGCCAGAAAAGTCAAACATTATTCTGAGTCAGCAAGTTCGCTTCGGATTGCTGCCAGATAATAGTTGTAGGGGTAGGATCGTTGAGAAAGATGAAGTGTGTTTCTACGGTACAGCATATCTTGAAGGCGCAGCAGCGCACGGTGTCAGAAGCCATAGGGCTATCATCAAAAAGGATCAATGGAACTATATGGCGGTCATCTTCACGGACAGCACGTTTTATTTAGCATACAACGATCAGATTGTTAACATCGGGAAACGTGACTTGCTGAACGTAATAGAAGGGGATCTGCGTTTCCCTGAATGGTTTAAAAATTTCTGTGTGGGCGGCTTTGCTAAAAAAGAATTAGTCCAACGTATACCTTACTTTCATGGCGAAATTGATGCGATACGGTTTTCAGATATCGCCCGGTATGATTTACCCGCCGACGTGGGGACCTCGCCTTTTGAGCCGCCGCACCGTTTTTCAGACGATAAACACACGTTGGCACTCTGGGATTTTAATGACAAGGAGGGTGCAGATCGGTTTGAAGATGAATCAGGGAATGGATATACCTTAATCGGCATGAACGGTGCCGCTACCAGTCGTGCGCTTGCTGTCAATCCTGCTAACACTTCTATAACCACGACATGGGGTCAAATCAAGTTGGAAGCCAGAGACATTCCGTTTTCGGATTAACTGAAATTGGATTCAAATTTACTTAACTTTCTGACGTAACACGCGGATTCCGAAACCTACTTTCGCGTTTTTCATTGTCCATAAGGAGGCAAATTTTGATGAAAAGACTTTACCTACTGACATTTACGATAGTCGTTGTTTTTACGTTGGTTACTGGAACTTCACACTTGGCATTTGCGCAGGGAGAAGCTAACATTGACGACGGTCCTTTAAAAGAGGCAGATTGGTTCAAAAATCCCGACGCAGCGGCATTGAACGAATCCCACGCTGAAAACAAAAACTGGATTACCAAATGGTACGGACCCGACGGAAATTATGAAAACAACGAAGGCTTCCACGTTTCAAGTAAGATAGACCTCATTGAGGAGGGCACCAGAGGTAAACTCACCCAGCAGTCACTCTCAACCCTGGCAGGCTTAAAGAAAACCCAAACGACTAAGATGGCATGGGACGGCGACCACGGTGGCACTCGAGATTGGACAGTTTTTGAACTGGATCCGACCAGCCAAGACAATATGAACCGAGGGGGACCTGCTAATCACATTGATACCTACGTTATATGTGTCGTTGCTGCGCCTAAAGATATGAAGGCAGTGATGTCGCCTGCACACGATGACCATGCCCAAATTTGGATTAATGGGGAGAAGTGGTATAACAATCCAACTTGGACAGGCGGCGCGCAGGTCGTTAATTATAACATTGAAGTCAAACTCGAAAAAGGGACCAATGTCGTTCTTTATCGGTGCGGCGAAACCGGGGGGGCTGCCTATATCAATTTACACTTTGACGATCACACGCATGACGTCTGCAAAATCTATCCTGACAAATCGGAGGACCAGAAAGGTTTCTTTAGGGAGATTGCTGGTGGCCTTCCAGTCGATCCTACAGGAAAGGCGACAACAACTTGGGCAGATATTAAGCGGAATCGCTAAACAAAGATCCCTGCTGTATACGCTTGCGGCAGGGACTTTAAGGTTTAACCTAAGAAAGAGGGTTTCTGATGTATATTAACTTTAAGTTCCTACTAAGTGTACTCAGTCCAATGTTATTACTCAGTTTAGCTATGCCAGTATTTTCTTTCGAGCCTTCCGGGGGTGTTTTGTCGTTGGATGGTGAGGATGACTATGCAATACTCCCGCTTGAGGAACATGGGCATATTTTCCCTGAAGGCACCCATGCGTTTACTGTTGAAATCTGGTTCTATCCGAAAGCTGAACCCAAGGAAAAAGATAAAGACCTTATTCTGAATCAGCAAGTTTCCATCGGGTTGCAGGCAAGAGAGAGGTGTATACTCGGACAGAATCAACTTTGCAGTTATCGGCATGCATATCTTGCAGGAGACAGAACTCACGGACTTGCAGGAACTGATAGCCCAATCCAGAAGGATCAATGGAACTATATAGCAATCATTTTCAAGAACAGCACGCTTTGTCATGCGACCAACAATCGAATTAGTCAAGGCTGGAGACTTCCTCGTGTGGACAGGGTGAGATTGAATATCCGTAGACCTTGGAGAGTTCAAGATTTCGTCGTAGGTGGATATGGTGAGGATAAGTTTGTGGTCCCTAACGGTGGCGGTGGGTTGCTATTCCAAGTGAGTGGTTTTCACGGCGAAATTGATGCGATCAGGTTTTCAAATATCGCTCGGTATGACTGCGCCGCACAGGGCAACAATCCGTTTGATCCACCACCTCGTTTTTTGAATGATGAACACACGTTAGCACTCTGGGATTTCAATGACAAGGAGGGTGCAACTCGCTTTGAAGATACGTCTGGAAATGGGAAAACGCTCATCGGCATGAACGGTGCCACTGTAATTGGTGGTGAAGGTATTGGTGGTAATCTTGAAATTCGTCCCGACACTTCTTTAACAACAACATGGGGTCAAGTCAAGTCCGAATCATTTTGAGATTCATAGAGATATTTGGGAAAGAGACCTACGAAGATGAAAAATCTACGAAATTTGTCAATTTTTGCTTACCTTTTTCTACTCGTTTTAATTCCGCTGAGTGCTGAGACGATTCCGCCACCTTCACCTGCGGGTGGGAACTATTTAGTGCTTGATGGAGTGGACGACCACGCCATTTTGGACTTTGAAACCTTCGGTCTCCTCATGCCAAAAGGCACAGATGAATTCACCTTTGAAGCGTGGATATATCTAACCACGCCGCCTAACAGGGATACACACCCACTGGTTCTCAGCCAACAGGTGCGGATGTATGTTTGGAACCATGGGCCCAACTTCGGTTTAAGACTCATGAGTGCAACGCACCTTCATCCTTTCCGTGGAGTGGCGTTTGGCATGCTACCGCCTTTTTCTTTATCCCCGAATCAATGGCATCACGTCGCCTTTCAGGCAGAAGGGGTACAGAGGATGCTCATCATTAACGATGTCGTGCGCATCTCACGGGGAAGAACAATTCTCGCAGCCAATCTCTCACACGCCGAACATCCACAAGATTTTACAATCGGCGGGTTTGGAGAGAAAATTGAGTCTGATTGGCACGGCGGGCATTTTTGGGGTCATTTTGCTGGATATATTGATGAAGTCCGCATCTCAACGGTTGCGCGTTACAATACTGCCAAACGCGATTTCACGCCGCGCACAAAGTTCAAGAATGACGCAAAAACGATTGCGTTGTGGCATTTTGATGAATCGAAGGGAGTCCGGAAGTTCTTAGATACATCAGGTAACGCCTACCATCTAATGGGGAAAAATGGTGCAGAGACCGATGGCGAATTCGCAGCAGTTGAAGCAGCAGGAAAACTTGCCACCACATGGGGGCGACTGAAGCAATAGCAGGAAATATTGCCAATTGACTTAACGCAGTGTAGAGAAATTGGTATCTCGCGTGGTTCATATCCACGAGATTGGGGGTTCGAGTCCTCCCGCTGCCATCGCTACCTGATATCCTATACATGAAAGTCCTCCAATGCTTACATGCTTGATTTGTCAGGTAGCGATTCTCTTACTTTAGTAGATTGACAAGTGCGTTGAAAACCGCCCACAGTCAATTTAGTGATTTTCACAGTATTTTGTGGCAGCGTTTTTACAAATGTTGAAGAAACACCCTAACCAGAACCTTCTACGCTGTTGGTTATTGTTGGATACACGTTTCTGCCAGCGATTGTCGTGAATTTTAAAAAAAAGAGGTAGTATTCATGCAGAGACACATTTCACTGATTGCGAAACAACTTGTCGGAGACTTTCTAAGGCGGTTTCTACTAAGTGCAATGCTATTGCTTAGTTTAATTATGCCAGTATTTTCTTTTCAGCCTTCCGGTGGTGTTTTAGTGCTGGATGGTGAGGATGACTATGCGATCCTCCCGCTTGCGGAACACGGATATATTATCCCAAGAAATACCAATGAATTTACTGTTGAGGTGTGGTTTTATCCAAAATCTGAACCGGAACCGTTGGAGGCAAATATTATTCTGAGTCAGCAAGCTGCTTTCGGGTTAAAGACAGATGATAAGTGTAGGGGTAGGGTCCGTAAGAAGAATGAAGTTTGTTCCTATGGCTTAGCATATCTTGAAACGGGAGACGTGAGAGGTGTCACAGGCATTAATGCTGTCATCAAGAAGGATCAATGGAACTACCTGGCAGTCATTTTCAAGGACACCACGTTTCATTTGGCGTACAACGATCAAATTGTTCGAGGGGAGCGTGGCTTTATGACCGCAGCGGTTGCGGAGCTGCCTCTCCCTAAAGCAGTTAGAGATTTCTTCGTAGGTGGATATGCTGAAGATTGGTTGATAGTCAAGGATGGTCAACTGTTATCCCGAAAGACGTATTTTCATGGCGAAATTGATGCAATACGGTTTTCAAATATCGCTCGGTATGATTTGCCTGCCAAGCCGGGGTTCTCGCCGTTTGATCCGCCGCAGCGTTTTTTTGCGGATGCACACACGTTAGCCCTCTGGGATTTCAATGACAAGGAAGGGGGAACTCGCTTTGAAGATACGTCGGGGAATGGGAAGACGTTAACCGGCATGAATGGTGCTGCTACGGTTGGAGGGACAGGTGTCAATCTGAATCGTAATCCTGAAGGTGAAGATGAACTTGAAATTCGTCAAGGTGAAGATGAACTTGAAATCCGTCCGGGTATCTCTTTGGCAACAACATGGGGCGGAATTAAATCAAAATAGATCTTCCGTATGCATGTATATTGATTGCGTATCTATATGCAGCTTAGGAATTTAATCGGATAATACTCAGTTTTCTTGTAATGTCGGGTGCGGTGAAAACCGCACCCATATTTTTGTCTCAGCGTGGTAAAGTACAACTTTTTTGCTGCACCCTAACTCGGAAAAATTAGCACACTTTCTTTTTTCCAAATTTCAAGGACACGATTCTTCTCTTGATGTTTTCTTTAGATCAAGTTTGAAAGAAAAGTGAAAAAATCTCAACTTTCAGCGAGGTGTATGGTATTATAGATTGTATTCACGATTAAACCCAACTACAGGCTAAATCCATACGAGGCACTGCGGAAATAACCTCAAAACCGCTGACTAAGAGGAATGGCTATGACAACCCACGAGACGCTCGAAGCAAAAGTTGATCAACTGTTTACAGAATGGAACAAACCAGATTCCCCCGGTGCCGCTATAGCGGTTACCAGAGACGGTGAAGTCATCTATACACAAGGATATGGGACAGCGAATCTGGAATACGACATCCCGATTACACCAGCGACCATTTTCGATATTGCTTCAGTGTCCAAGCAATTCGCGACGTTTGCTATCGCTACATTAGCACACGATGGAAAACTTTCGTTAGATGATGATATACGAATGCACCTCCCCGATGTCCCGGATTTCGGTAGCACAATCACTATTCGACATCTCCTGCACCATACCAGCGGATTACGGGATTGGGTCCAGTCCCTTGTCATCGCGGGAGTCGCAATGGAAGATGTGATTTCATTCAAACACATCTTGAAAATGGCACGGCATCAGAAGGCACTCAATTTTGAACCAGGGGCGGCGTATCTATACAGCAATACGGGTTACAATCTACTTGCAGAAATCGTCGAAAGGGTGACGGATAATTCGTTCCGCGAATGGACCGATACAAATATTTTCAAACCGCTCGCGATGACGAACTCCCACTTCCACGATGACCATCAAATGATTCTGAAGAACCGAGCATATTCGTATCAAGCCGTTGAAAATGGTGGGTTTAAGCATGCTGTTAACAACACAACGGCCCTCGGCTCAAGTTCTCTCTATTCGACAGTGGAAGACCTCGCGAAGTGGATTCTGAATTTTGACGATACACAGATCGGCGAACAGACAGTGATTGACCAGATGCATCAGCGCGGTGTCCTAAACAACGGGGAACAAATTAGTTACGCTTTAGGTTTGAGCATCGGTGAATATAGAGGTTTGAAAACAGTCGGTCATAGCGGATCATGGCGCGGGTTTCGGAGTCATCTTATCCGTTTTCCAGAACGGAAATTTGGTGTTGTTATCTTATGCAATTTGGACACCTTTAACCCGCTCCGTCTAACCGAAAAGATCGCGGACCTCTATCTCGCCGATATCCTCGCGCCTATAGAAGCATCCGAGCCAGAAAAAGCAGCAGTGTCTACTGAGGACACCAAATCTGAACCGCTGACACCGGAACAGTTGACAGAATTTATTGGGAACTATTACACCGAAGAACTTGATACGACTTATACGATTGCCGTGAGCGAAAATGAGCTTGTGGCACAACATATACGGCACGATGACATATTGCTGACCTACGCCGGTAATCATTTTATTGGGAACACATGGTTTTTTCCAGAAATTCACTTCACGCGAGATGACACGGGAAACGTTATCGGATTTAGACTGACAGGTGGACGCGTCAGAAATCTGCACTTTGAGAAAAAGACACGTTAAGCACCAGTTTCAGATTGTCTGAATGCACCTCAGCATTTGGACGAGTACGCCCCAAGTCACGGATTACGCGAATTCTAAGGTTGACGGTTCATAAAATTCATGGTATACTTATCGAGATGGTTGCCCATCAACCCCGTCCCAAATCGTAACATGTTCTTGGGAGATAACTAAAATGAATCAGAAATTTGAGAAAAGTCAAAAACTGGAAAAGTGGCTCAGGTGGATGGATGCAATTCACAACGAGGTTTTAGCACTTGTTGCGGATGCAAACATCTTCTGGGAAGTTCAAGACCTCATCCGTGAAAATCCACGTATCCAAAAGCCTAATGCTTTCTATAGCTACCTCGCGAGAACTTACCTTTCTCATGCGTTAGTTGGGCTCCGTCGGCAAACGAAATTGCAGAAGGATAGCATATCTTTTGTAAGATTGCTTGACGAAATTGCCAAAAACCCTGAAGAACTCTCCCGTAGCTACTTCAATTCCTGCCACCCCCATTCCAATGGACCCGACTTGGATCAAGTAGTGGGTAAGGCAAATCTTGAAGCAGTGGGGATTGCTGATGCATCCCAACTGAAGGCAATCATAAAGATGGATGACTTCGCGCAATATGCAGATGCAAGTGGGATGTACGTTTGTCCACAGATGGTAAAAGATGATCAGGCGCGACTTGAATCCGCAGTAAAAACATACGAAGAGTTTGCTGATAAACGGATTGCACACTGGGATAAGCGTGAGCCAAAAGTTGTACCCACCTTCGGGGAGCTAGATGACTGCATTAAATTGTTAGACCAAACGTATGTGAAGTACCATTTTCTGTTTCATGCTGAATCAATAGATACCTTGATGCCAACCTATCAGTACGAGTGGAAAAGTATTTTCTGTGAGCCTTGGTTAAAGGTTGGCTTCGGGAGTGCCAAAGGACTTATTCACGTCAGTGAGGATTTTGACGATGAACTTCCAGATTTCAAAGAGTATACGGATTCACCATCGAGATCCGTTTGACCGATTGATAATCGCTCAAGCACTCGTTGAAGGACTTCCAGTAATTGGTGCAGATATAGTCTTTGATGCTTATGGGATAAACAGAGAATGGTGAATCCAATGGGTGTCGTCTCAGCATTTTTCTTGACATCTAGATAAAATTTCGTATAATAGAAAAACTAAACTTATTAGCCTGTGGAATGGTTTTCGGTAAATCCACCGCACTTGAATTTTTCGTTGGAATTGAAAGGAAAGATTTGTTAAGCAATGACACTTAAGGAACACATTGACGACATACGTGAGGGTTTAAAAACGAATCGCTACCCAAATGAGGCAGCAGTTTCTCAAGGTATTGTGCTGCGGTTACTCGGTGCCTTGGATTGGCCTACGTACGACACACAAATTGTGATCCCTGAATACGGAGTGGAAGGAACGAGAGTAGACTTTGCCCTATGCCATCCGTCATCAAAACCGCGCGTCTTCATTGAGGCAAAGCAAGTTGGGAATATTAAAGGGGCAGAAGAACAATTGTTTGGATACGATTCTCGCGTTAGGGTGCCAATCGCGGTACTTACCGATGGTCGGGAATGGCAATTTTTTCACCCAACGGGAGAAGGTACATGGGCAGAACGTAAGGTCTGTGAGTTGGATATCATCACAAGAGATAGTGGGGAAAATGCCGAGAAGCTTAACAGATATCTGAATTACGAATCAATACGCACAGGTGAAACTGTTGAAGCAATCAAGGCAGACTATGAGGAGGTCGTTCAACAAAGACAAGTTGCAACACGGTTACCAGAGGCGTGGAATAAATTATTGGAAGAAGCAGATGAGTTTTTGCTACATGCCATAGCAGAAAAAACCGAAGACTTGTGTGACTATAGACCTACAGATGAGCAGGTATTAGCTTTTCTGAAAAGCCTAGAGATAAGGAAAATTAGCCCGGAAAGTACCCATCCGCCAACTATTTCGCCTGCACAACCAACACTACGCCGCGAACCTCGGACGCGTAATGCCCGGCAGACACGTTTACGTGTTACTATGCCCAATGGAACCGTGATTGAGCACCCCAAAGCAATAGATACCTGGATTGAAGTAATTCTGGAACTTGGACCAGATCGAGTCTTGGAAGTTGGCGAGGGGCAGATTATATCGACCTCTCCGAATTTTCGAGACGGCAGACCCGAAGAGCAGCATGGTCAGTATTACATAGCAAAAGATTACAGCACAAAGGATAAAAAGAGGTTACTTGATAGGATTGCTGACAGTCTTGGTGTCCCACTGAAAATAGAAATAGTTGATAAATAATGAAATTGTCTAGGATTTTATAGGACGCAATGATAATGAAAACAGAAACACTCGAATACCAAAAACCATCAGTCATCGACTGCGATATTCATAACACACTCGCTTCCGAGACGGTGTTGTATCCATATCTCTCCCAACGTTGGCGCAAGCATCATAATATGGTCGGCACAACTGACCGCGTCGGGGCATACATTCCACGCGCCCACCCCTTCGGTGCCAGATATGACGCGTGGACTCCCTCCGGACATAGACCGGGTTCTGATCTCGACTTCCTACGCGAGCAGCTACTGGATGCATTCAACATCGAATACGGTGTTCTTAATTGCTTGACACCTGTCTGTGAGATGCCGAATCTTGCTTATGCCGCAGCGTGGGCAAGTGCCGTGAACGATTGGCAAATCGAAGAATGGCTCGAAAAAGAACCGAGACTCCGTGCTTCTATGATTGTAGCATGCGATGACGCAGAATTCACCACGGCTGAGATTAACCGACTCGCAGCACATCCGGGGTTTATACAAATCTTACTGCTCGCACGCACGATGGAACCCTTGGGACGACGAAAGTATTGGAAGATGTACGAGGCAGCCGTGGCGCACGACCTACCGATCGGCATTCACTTCACCGGTGTCGGCGTAGGACCGATTACCGCTGTCGGTAGACCCTCACACTATATCGAAGATCACGCGGGGATGACGCAGGCGTTCCAGACACAGGTAACCAGCCTCGTCTGTGAGGGAGTCTTTGAAGAATTCCCGACACTTAAGGTCGTTCTGATTGAAGGTGGATTCGCTTGGCTACCGCCGTTGATGTGGCGACTCGACCGTGCGTGGAAAAAGTTGCATGATGAGGTGCCAGCGTTGAAAAAGTTGCCGTCTGAATATATCCGAGAACACTTCTGGATTACCACACAACCCATCGAAGAACCTCCGAAACAAGAATACTTCGATCAACTCCTCGCGCAGCTCAACTTAGATGATAAGTTAATGTTCGCGACGGACTATCCACATTGGGATTTCGATTCCCCCGATCAGGCACTCCCCAAAAACCTTGAACCGACACTGAAACGCAAGATCATGGCAGAAAATGCGCGTGCCTTCTATAGGCTTTAAGAATGGAAAGTGAATTAGTGTTCTGTCAATCTGAAGTTGTGTTTCAAATATCGCGAGCTCAGCTCGCTCCTACAAGAAGGGTTGTGTTTCAAATATCGCGAGCACAGCTCGCTCCTACAAAAAGAGTTGTGTTTCAAATATCGCGAGCTCAGCTCGCTCCTACAAGAAGAGTTGTGTTTCAAATATCGCGAGCACAGCTCGCTCCTACAAGAAGAACCGTTGTCGCGAACAAACGAACCCGCTTAGGTAAAAATTTGAAACTGGACATAGCACTATATTGTCACGCTGTGTGGTGCTTGTTCTAAGTTCAGATTATGTTCTGCTGCCCATTGTGCTGCTGCACCGCCTCCACCACCAAGAAACTGTTTCCCCAAATCATCAACGAGTTCTAACACATCTTCGTCGGGCTGCTGCTTGTCATTGTAATACAGCAGATACCCTTCCGGCTTGAGCCACGCGTAATGGTAGCCGTAGATAACAATCTTGGCAGTCTTATCGGTAAAGTTGAGTCCGGAGGTGTGATAGATACGGCTTTCAAAGAAATAAGCATCCCCGGCGCGGAGTAACGGTTCGTCGTACGGTTCAATCGGATCAATCTCACCTTCGGGGATTCCCAAGGGGACCCCTGACTTGTGGCTCTTCGGAATAAACAGCGTCGCACCGGAATTCGGTACATCGCAGTCCGTTAAGCAGTAAGCGACCTTCAAGCCGACGCGCGGGCAATCCTTGTGTCCGAGATCCAAATGCACCCCGGCATCTCGGTGCCACCCACGCTGCTCTGGGAGTTCGTGTGGCTGCGGATGCTTGTAGAGAAGCGCGGTATTGGTGATGTGGAGATTTGTCCCGAGGAGTTGAATCACCAAGGGTATCGCTTTTGTTTGTGAGACAAGTTCCGCGAAGGCGGGTTCTTGCACCAATCCGTCTCGTCTGTGTCCATAATGTCCGCCATTGAGGTTCAACGATGCCATTAAACGGTCACCTGCCT
>PYJC01000079.1 GCA_003635255.1 Candidatus Poribacteria bacterium
CAGAACCCTATCCACGATGCTGTCCAGAGGATACCACATTTTTCTCACAATGTCAAGTTTTTTCCTACTCCCGCACGAGATGAGCGGGATTGGACCCGAAGCCTAAAGGCTTGGGATTGTTAGTTAATTCCCTTCAAACCTATTGCGTTCCTATTAGATATTTATTGTTCACACCCCCCAATTGTGTTCAGGAACGCCGCCCCTATCAGATATACTATTATAGCCGTTAGCCGTCAGCAAGAGTAGAAACCTCTTTCTGATAGCCGCCTGCTAATAGTCGAAAACCATTCTTGCCGACTGCTGAAAGCCAATAACCAACACCGAGGGCAGCAAATTTACGATGTACAATGCAAAAGACACTCACCGTTGGATGGGAGTCGAAAGGGTTTCGTCCATACGGCCAGATGCAGGATATGTTCAATTCGCCGGCAAGCGTGAAGATAGCCGGTGGCACCTACGATGCAGGCAAAACCTTTAGCTGCGTTGCATACATGGATGCGTTGGCGAGCTTATATCCTGGGGCACGGCTCACCTTTATCCACCGCAGCCTGAACAGAGTCCACCGCAACATTGTCCCGACCTACGAAAAATATCTCGGCTACCGACCGACACGCCGCGATGACCCGCACCCGACCCCCGTGACGCGTTTCGGGGGAGAGCATCCCGATTTTTTTGAATACCGCAACGGCAGCCGTATCTATATGAACGGGTTGGATAAACCGCAGAACCTATTATCCGACTTCTTTGATGCGGCGTTTGTGAATCAGGCGGAGTTGGTGTCGTTTGATACGTGGGACGAGTTGACAGCGCGCGTATCGGAACGGGCAGGCAAAATGCCGATCGCTTTTCTCATCGGCGATTGTAATCCGAGCGTCCCGAACCATTGGATACGCCGGCAAACACAGGCGGGCAAACTCGCATATTTCAAGATGTCGTTCCGAGATAACCCCGAAATCTACAATCAAAAGACAGGGGAATTGACACAGGGCGGCAAGCGGCGCGTGGAACGGTTGCAGAACCTGGAAGGATTGCGATATAAACGCGGGTACGAAGGCGAATGGTGTTCAGGAGAAGGCTTGGTGTTTGATGCGTTTCAGCCGGCGGTACATATCGTTGATAACTTCACGATTTCGCCGCAGTGGGCGCGGTATCTGAGTATAGATTGGGGGTTCCGCAATCCGTCAAGTTGTCTGTGGTGGGCACGCTCGCCGGACGACCGGATTTACGCTTACAAGGAGATTTACAAAACGAAGTTGACGAAACCCGATCTGATTCGGTTGGTCCAGCAGAATTGCGATGCGGTGGATAGAATTCAGTATGCTGCGGTGGACAGCGCGGATCAGGATGCGGTTGAACAACTCCAGCGCGCAGGTTTCCGTGTCCAAGAACCGAAAAAGTCGCGTGCCACACAGATTGACGCTATCAAGGAACGGCTCAAAGTGGACGCAACGGGTGAACCGGCACTCTTTTTCCTCCGCGACCGGCTTGTGCATGCACCCGATGCGGAGTTGAGAGACGCGTATCGTCCCGTTGAAGTCACCGATGAGTTTTTGAGCTGCGTTTACGATGAGAAGGTGCGTGGCACACACACAGACGATGAAGCGATCAAAGGTGATAACCACGGCATTGATAGCACTGCGTATTTTATTTTGAGTTTGCAAGGAGGGCGGCGTTTCGGGAGCGGGCGCGTTGTGCATGGCAGTGTGCAGATGCGGTAGGACGGCTTACCGCTATCCTGTCTGCATCGCGGATTATCACGGATGACGATGTCCCATAAACTGACAGTTTGGGCGATACAAAAACCGCACTCTGCCAGAGTGCGACACAAAAGACAAAATCCGTGTTCTCCGCGCTAATCCGAGATGCTGACACCACGTAGGGGGTTGATAAGAAATTGTGTACATTTTCTGTTGACAAAACAACAATTGTATCGGTATAATTTGGAAATATGTCAAGTAATACAAAAGGTAAATTTCCAATAACGGATATAGAAGCATTTTGGATAGTGATTCTCACTACGATTCAAACGGCTTTTTACATCGCTTGGAGATTGGCTAACGGAATTGAGTTAAATGTAGTGTTTCTGAACAGTGGTGCCGTGGTTCCGTTGTGGACCTTGGTGTCAACTTTTATCGTTCAGATGCGGGAGGTTGCCATGTTCTTACGAGATAAAATAACAAGAAACAGAGAAAAACTGAAGGCTGAAGGTAGAGCTGAAAGGGATGCCGAATGGATAGAGTGGGCAAAAAATGGGAAAAACCCTGATGAAATGCCTTCTAAAGTCAATCCTGTCCAAACAGCAGAACCTAAAAATCGTGAGAAATAACTAACACAAGACGCAATTTTCGAGGCGGATGAACGCGGCCGGGTGTGCTGGTGCAACTGTAGCATAAGCTGTTAGCTTGTGCCAAAGCCCGCAAGCTAACAGCTTGCGGTACAAAAGACCTGTGCTGCAAACTTTCAGTTTGTGCCACAAACCGCAATCTGGCAGAGTGCGGTACAAAGAGGGGTTCTTGTAGCATAAACTGCCAGGTTGGGCATTGCGACACAAAACCAATACTACTACAATACACAACCTGACAGGTTGTGCTACAACAACAGATCATCCGCAACGCGGCGGTGCTGCGTCTCCATATCCACGATAACGACGCGGGTAGAATTTGCACGCACCAACCCGAGCCGATCCCCAGACATCAACGCAACCGCCTGCCACCCGACACTGCCCGGAATAATCGGGATATTCTCCGCAGGCACAAACGCACCGCTACCTATATCCCATGCCAACAGAAACGGCAAATCTGCTACTAACACATAGAGCATAGAGCCACCCGCATTTGCCGCGATACCGCGCCAGTTCGCCATCATCCCGAACACAATATCATCCGAAGCCATCCGTACCATCACGCTGGCGAGGTTTCCTAACCTCGCCCCAGGACCGTAGACACGCACCGCCCCCGCGTCTCTATCCAAAAAGCCGAGTTTGTTCGTGCCGATACGACACACATCCTGCCAATCCCCATCACCGAGTGCGATCTTCTCCGAGGACTGCTCCCTATTTTGGTCATCAAAAAAATGTGCTTCTCCCGTTGTGTTGTTCACAAAAATCTTTCTGTTATCGGTGAGAGCTGCCCCTGTCCAATTGAAAGCACCAGCGGGAAGTGGCAGGTCTTCAGATAGCACCCGATTGCCCGCCAAATCGTAAACACGCACCTTATTATCGGAGTTGTGAACAAGCGATACGCGCGTGTCGGACACAAAGAACGCAGACCATTCACGCAGATTTTCGCCGCGAATGTTGAAGCCCTGCGTAACGTACGTTGGCGATTCAGCGGAATCCCACGCGGAGTATTGAATACCGAATTGCCCGATCTCTTGCATAATGCCGGTGATGCGGCGGGCTGTTTCTTCTAACTCCCCATCCCCCCTTGACAAGGGGGGCAATTCGTCGAAGTTGAGAAACGTTGGCAGTCCCATCGCCTCATAAAAGATGCGTCCGATACCGCCTGAGGCAGCGGGCAGCTGATAGTCTATGTAGCACCCTTTTTCGTAGATAAGTTCGGTCGGCACTGTGTCGTCAAACGCGAGGGGATTGACGATGGTAATGCGAAACTGCAACATAGCGGTCTGCGGCACGGTGGACATATCGGTGGCGGTGTAGGTCATGATCCGCGTGCCGAGAGCGGTTGGCGTGCCAGAAACTTCGCGCGTGTCCGAGTCAAACGACAAACCCGCTGGCAACTGGGACAAGCTATAGGTCAACGTGCCAAGCCCGCCCGATGCTGTGGGTAGCGTGAAAGGCGTTATCTGTTCATTGACGACATAAATGCGGTGCTGCACAACATCGCCATCAAAAGCGAGGGCTGCCTGTGATATTCTGCGCAACCCGAATGTTCTGCCTGTCACCCGTGTAGTGCGTGCGTCAAAGTCGTGTGAGATGCGGAGGATCCGCACAGGTGTCCATCGTAGATGTGCCACCACTTGTTGGTCAACCACGAGCGTTTGTCCCAGTTTGAGATGCGGCGACCAGGGGAGTTCAAGTTCCACCTCAAACTGCGCCTGCTGCATCTCTAAGAGGTAGTCGTCGAGGAGCAGTGCTGCCCACGGACGTTCATGCCACGTGAGCATATCAAAACTGAAGTCGCGCGGTTTTTCACCGTTCGCTGCAACCGATTCGGGGTTCTCTATGAACACCGCCGCGTTTTCGCCTGCTATCGGTGTGAGTTTCGCTGTGAGTTGATTGTAGATGCCGAGAAAATCGGGTTTGAACTTGAGCGAGCCGAGGTTCTGCTTGTCGGGATGATTGAACACAAGAGCATCCACAAACAGCACGGTATCGCCTTTTTTATGCGTTGTCGGTTGCGATTTTTCTTCCCCGCGCGTCAATAACTCAATATCGCTGTTGTCAGCGCTTTTCGTTGTGTATGCGATCAGTTCGTCATTGATAAGCACCATCCCACTTGTTGGAAAACGTGCCGCATCTATGACAGCAGCATGTGAGGTCGTAGTTTCAGATAAATCTAATCTCAAATTTGTCTGCCGAGTTGCGCGCGGCAGAAAACTAAACCTGCCGTTGCGATAACTCATCGTGGCGTTTGTGAGCCGTGCGAGTTCATTCATCAAGCCCCACGTCTGTTTACCGTTGGTGTGGAAAATCGGGATCCGTTGGGGTACCTGTTTGCTATATTGTCCCCACTGCCAATTGTCAATATCGTTTGCGGGGGCATCGTTGAGTTTATGCAGATCGCCGTAGCCTGCCCAAAAATGGATTGTTTCACCATCAGAGATCATCGGTGATGCGGTGCCGCCGTGCCGTCCAAAACCGATGTCCACGCCAACATCTATCGGGTTCTGAAACGCTGATCGCCAACACAAGCCGAGGTCTAACACACCATCACCAGTAATCTTTATCAGGTGTCCCGTGTCATCGGGGTATGCCTCAAAAGCGAGGTTTGTGCCACCGAGACGCGGGTCATATTGATAGTGCGAACCTTCAAAATAGTGGATTTCCCCGTTATGCACAACAGGCGAGCGGGCAGACTTCACATAAAAATCGTAATATTTCAGACTTTCCACTGTCCCATTTGCCACATCTATTTTCACCAGATACGCCTGAATGAAACCGGTTTGTAGTACGGCATATAAGCTGCCGTTATGATAAATCATATCCGAAACGGACACAAGCGAGGCAAAGGTGTGGTTGCTGTTATAGGTTTGATTGACAACCGCATTGCCATCGCCATCGTCTATTCTGAGTGTGGATATGTTATTCGTGTCATCGCGTTCCACCCACGCAAAAAATTGGTTAGCGTCTCCTATCCAAAAGTCCATTGACCGCAGGTGCGCGGTGGGGACTGTTTTGAGTGTGCTTTTTGTGCCATCGCTGAGCTGATAGGTGTGAATGCCGTCTTTGCCGCGGTAGACCAACTTTTTTTCGCCTGCGAAGTTTGCGATTACAAAACTGGTGCGGGTGTCGGGGAGCATCGGCAACCGATTTCTGAACGCAAGCGGGTGCGGAAACTGCCGATACTGGATACCGAGTTGCGGTTGATTGCCACGCGCATCGTCTATCTCTGTCCACGTTTTTGTGCTTATCTGATAGCGGAGGATAGCTATCTGGCTCGGTTCTCTGAAGGTAGATTCTAACGCATCGTAAGTGCCGCGCACGAGTTCATCGTCCGCATCTGTCTGATGCACTGTGGCGAGGATATAGAAGTTGTCAAAATCATCGGTTGCGAGTTGCCACATCTCATATTCACGCGGCACCCCGCGCAGTGTGATGTTCGTTGTCGCGATGCGTTCCCAGCTGTCTGTTGCCACATCGTAAGCGATCAATCTGTCGGGTTGGTGGTTTGCCTGCTGCCCGTAAAGCATATAATATTTTTTGTTTGTGCTATCGTAGGCAACATCTTTCACGTAGCCGTCCCAGTTCCACTCGCGCGCCAAGTCGGTAGATAGGTTTTCCAGTTCCCATCCGACTCTGCCGTTCGCGGCGAAATGCGGGCGTTCTGTCTGTTGTGGTAATATGTCTATGTCAAAATCTTGGACATCGTAGTGGCGGAGCAAGTTTTTCAGGAGCGTGTCTATCCGTTTGTAGCGGTAGATATCTTTGAATGTTGCGACAGGCACATTCGGTGGCAATAGCGGGCCGCCTTCTGTCTCAATTGAGTTGTCTGCTATCTGATAGTTGAGCGGTGAGGCTGTCCCTTCTGTGCCGATTGTGCCGACATCTGCCATCTCGTTTTGGTCTATGGATGTGCGCGCCGACACGGAACGTTCTGCGGGGATAGAATAGGCAGGAAACGGATAGCGTCCGGTATAGGTTGCGTCTTCGTCTTCGGGTAGCACGACCTTGCGCGGAATACCGAAGTCGTCCACTTTGGTGGGACGCAGGTTTTGTGACGCATCTACCGCCTCAATAATCACCTCCGGCGGTTGTAAGTTGACACGGATATTTGCGACTTCGCCCTCAAAAATCTTTTCGCTCTCTATTGTGCCGTCGCGGTCATACCCGATGTGTATCTCAACAGTGCCTTTATAGCCCACTTGGTTGTAATGTTCGGGGACATCTGCGCGATTCCAGTGCCGTGTCCAAAAGTTGTCGTCAGAATTATTCGGATTAAATTCACCGTCGGGGTCAAATAAAGTGATGCTGACGTTCCCGATGTTAAACGTGGTGAGATCGGGATAGTCCAGCTCGGCGTTCAATGGACTGATAGATTTTATCAGCTTCTCATCAATCCGTTCTCCGAGTATTATCAATTGACGGTAAGGTGTGAATGTTGTTTTGAAGGCGTAGTCTGTAAGTGGCATAGTGGTTCTCGGTTATCAGTTTTCAGTTGTCAGTTATCGCTGGGCGGGGTTAGGAAACCCCGCCAGCGGGTGCCTCTTTGCTGGCGGGGTTTCCTAACCCCGCTTCTTGTCTGAATCGCGGATTACGCGGAGAACGCGGATTTCGCGGAAGGGGTTTTTGGTCCGCTAAGTTGCTTTTCAAGGGATTGCGGCACACTTTGAAGAGGTGTTTGGGAGTCCCTAACGCAACACTCCGCGTTTTCTGTGTCATCCGTGATTCAGACAAGAGGCTAACGGCTGTAAATAGTATATCCAAAATGGGGTGGGTGGCAGGCGGGAATTTCGGGGTGTGAACAATAGATATCCAATAGGAACACAATAGGTTTGGAGAGAAATGGCGGTTGTTTGTCTGGCGAGGTTAGGAAACCTCGCCAGCAAAGAGGCCCCCGCTGGCGAGGTTTCCTAACCTCGCTACATTACATACACGTATACTTTTATACACGTATACTTTTATACACGTATACTTTTATACACGTATACTTTTATACACGTATACAATCCACACCTAAAAAAAAAAAAAATATATAATTTACAATTTTGTTGCGAATAAAATTATATTGTGTTATAATACCGAAAACAGAAAATATATTTTATTGTTGAAAAATATATTTTATTACGTTATAATACAAATATCATGATAACTGCAAACCTAACTGCTCATGATGTTGTCTTTATCGGCAACTTCAAAATAGCGATCGCCTTTGCCCAAGACGTGACGGGTTTCAGTGTCTCTGACCTGAACATCGGCGGCACGGTGACAGGCAACGGCATCACCGGCATCACAACCGCACTCACCGGTGCGGGCAAAAACTATACGTTGTCCGTGATGTTGCCCGAAGGCAAGCAAGGCTCGTTCAGCATTGACATCAGCGGACAGGTGATGGTAGATAACCAAGCACAAGACGTTATTGCAGACCCTCTCACGGTTCACTATAACACCGTGCGGGAGACGACAGCAACTTTCGGAGAACTTCGGTATCAAAACGCAGAAGAACTCTCGCTCCGGACCATTTTTGACGAAAGTGTGTTCTGGTTTGACAAAACCGACCTGATGTTGACGCAAATCGCTGGCGACACTCTTTTTAGTCTAAATTACAACCTTATCGGTAAAGAGAACGATTATAGGGTGATTTTTAGACCGGCACAGAACACTGCAGGTGCGTTTAAGATAGACATCACAGGCGAAATGCTAAAAACGCAAAGTTCTGTCCGGGAGGTGCCATCTGTGACACCGAAACTTGTCGTCTATAACAATATCGTGCCGGTACTGGTTGACATCGGCACACCGGAGCAGATCGCCCCGTATACTTGGGACACGTGTCTCGCGTTCAATGTGCCGATCGTTGGGTTAGCGGTTGATGATTTTATCTACGGCGTGCAGAGAGCGGGGACACCTGCGCTGTATCGTGCAGTGAGCCTTGATGTGAAACCCCCACCGTTACCGCTTGTCGGAGCGGACAACGTCCATCTAAATGCGTGTATCGGTGATTGGGTATATGAGGAGAATAACCACAATTCACGGGTGCAGTCAAAGTATTGGACACTGCGGTTCAAAACACCTGTTGATGAGATAAAAACACCGGAAATTTTTTTGAAAACGGATGCGGTTTTGCCTGCAAGGTAAGCGCCGCGTGTTGTCAGAATCGCGGAAAACCTTGTAGCATAAACTTCCAGTTTGTGCATCTGTGCAACGCAAAAATGTAGCACAAACTTTCCAGTTTGTGCAAAAAACCGCAAACTGGAAAGTTTGCTCTACAAAGAGCAGGACACATTCTGTGCTGCCAGAATCGCAGATTATCGCAGATTTCACCGATTACGCGGATTAGGGTTGTTGGTGATGCCGAGTCGCTTTTTAGAAGAGAAGTTTGCTTACTTTTTGAGTGCGGGCATAGACAGTGGATAGCAATAATCCGCGAAATCCGATAAATCCGCCTAATCCGCGATTCAGACAACTGAAAACTGACAATCGATAACTAACAAATACCGGGCAGCACTCAACCCCCATATCCCCCTTATCAAGGGGGGAAGGGGGGTTAAAAAGGAGAACAAAAATGAAACGCTTAGAAAAATGCCGATTGATTGTGTGGGGCATGGTACTGCTATCCCTACTGCTATTCAGTGCTGCAAGCGGGCATGCACAACTACCGGCAACAGTTGACGAAGTATCCATCGCTGGCACATTCAACGAAATTGCGGGGGTGCGCGGATGGGGACTGCTCGGAGCAGTGCCGTTTCAGACGGGAGCTGTGAGCGGAAACGCCTCCGCCATCGCACAAGGCGGCGGCAACATTCTCCGCGGCAAATATCACGCAGAAGCCGGCATCACCCTCAACTCGTTTGATTTCAAACTCTATACAGATGGCACATTCAAAGGTTATTCTGCACGTGATCTCGGTCGACAATCGGATGTGGGCTTGGCAATTGAGTTCCCCGACTTTGATGTCGCCGGATTCCACGCGACAGGCGGTGCCGGTGTGTTCGGCAGAAACGCGGGGCAGTTCGGACCGCCAAACGCTCGCGACGATCTGGAAAACCTCGGATATGATCCCAATTCGCTGGATGGGCGCGACCTTGAAACGCTCAGTCCGCCACCGAGTGGGCTGTCGTTCAAGGCAGGCAACAGTCTGAATTTGCTTACATACATCCTGCTCAAACATCCAAAAGGGTTTAATATCGTCATCAAAGCGATGCCGGAGTTAGTCGGTGCAGGCGATAACCCCGTGCATCAACTCATCATCACGCCCAGCACCAGTTTCGAGCTGCGTGATAACATTAACATTGAGCTCGGTGCAGACATCGGGCTACAAACTTTTAACGACACAATCGAGAAGGAATTGGCAACACTCGTTGCAGTAAAGTTGTCATTTTAAAAGTGTAATCTGTAGGTCGGGTAGAGCTTGCGAAACCCGACACGTCTGGCATAAGTCGGGTTTCGCTAACGCTTCTACCCGACCTACGATTTCACTTTTAAGGTCAAAATTATTGAGAAGGTTGACAATAACGATTTTGATTATATAGGGTTGTATCTTGGAACGATAACCCCATGAAAAAACTTTTTATTTTTGTTATTTTACTATCCCTATTCATTCACGGACACGCGCCGATCTTCAGCAGTAGCGATGGCAGCGATGCCCCGCCTCCGAACACACCCGATGCGCCGAAAAAGGGGTGGGTCTACGGAAAAATCGCGTATCCGCACGATGTCTTGACACCGCGCGACTACTTCATGTTGCTTCGCGCGCATCCACAAGCAAAAGTACCAAAGATTACTGGCGGATATGCCACAACCGATGTCTATGTCAAAGTACGGCTGCGGGGCGTGTCTACACCGCGTGATCTACAAAACACCGCAGATAGACATCGCCCGCATACCTATCTGGACCGCGAACGGGAACGGTGGGACAAAGCGATGCAATACGTGTGGAACGTGATGCAACCGAATCGGATGTTCCGTGTCGGTAATTTCAAGGTGCTGAAAGC
Source organism: Candidatus Poribacteria bacterium (assembly GCA_003635255.1). Classification (GTDB taxonomy): domain Bacteria; phylum Poribacteria; class WGA-4E; order WGA-4E; family WGA-3G; genus WGA-3G. The sequence goes on from PYJC01000079.1 coordinate 10,330, forward strand.
AGATGCACTGCTTGAAGCAGATATTGAGTTTCTGTTAGGTGGGATGTGGATCAACTTGGCTAACACGATGATCAACGATGAGATTGCGCGTGCACCACAGGCGGAATTTGAATGGGATTGGGGGTCGCGCAGTATCGGGCCGACAAATCCGAATATTCCGCGGTGAATAGCGGTCGGCTTTCAGCAATCGGCTTTCAGAAAGAGGTTTGTTCTCTTGCTGACGGCTGATGGCTGACTGCCGATTGCCATTGTAACCAATAACAGCCGTACAGGGCTGCACGGCTGCTACTGGATATTTTGTTTATCAACAAAAAGGAGACATACAGAGATGTCAACTCTGTATGATAATACTGCAAAACCAAGATGCAAAGTTTGTCAAGCTTTGCAAACTGGCGATAAAATTCAGAAGTCTACCTTATTTCAATAATAGGGTTTGTCAAGTCCTATTACTGAGGCAGTATTATTTCAATAATAGGGTTTATCAGTCCTATTATTGAGACAGTATTATTAACTAAATTATAACATATATTGCAAACTTATGCAAGGTTGATTTATTTTGTTGTTTTTTTTGGAAAAATAGTGTATAATTATAATTGATAAACCAAATTGGAAGCGGGATGTCAGAGTAGTCCCTAAACTACTCCCCGCTTCCGTAATTTGACAACATCGTGGTTTATCTTAGTTTATCTTAGTTTATTTAACAATCCCGCTATTATCATTGTGTAGTAGCAATTTGGTTTAGCACCACAAATATTTTGTATATTTTAATTTTTGTATATTTTAATTATTGATGGCTGTGTAGATATTTCTGCAGTACATCAACTGAAAGGAGACAATAATGTCTAATAAGATTCAGAACTCTACACTGCAGGTGCCTTTCGGCACAGGTAGTATTCTTGGAGACTTTAGTTTAAGACAGATAAAACCGGCGGCTGCGATGGCAGCCCTAACGCTCAACTATCGTAGCAATTGGGATAAAGGGAGGACGTGGTGGACATCTACGCGGACCTTAGCGGCGCTGACAGGTATGTCTCACCGGCATATTCGGGGTGCGCTGAAAGAAGTAAAAGGCTGGGTCACGCGCGTCAAACAGGGAGTGAAGGGCAGCATCTACCAGTTGACACATCATAAGTGTGAGCCAGAAGATGTCCCAACGGATAAACACGGTAACCCGCTCAAGTTCGCTATGCCACGCGGCGACGGCGCACCTTTTGAGAAGATGTTCGCAGGCGAAATTACGTGGAAGGCGTGTCTTATCTGGGTGCTATTGAAGGTGCATTCGGATTTCAGCACAGGCGAAACGAAACCGATTACGATGCAGCAGCTTGCTTTATGGTCACAGTTCGGTAAAAAGACGGTGTGTGATGCGATCAGTGAGCTGGAAAAAGCGGGTCTGTTAGAGCGTTTGTCCAAACCGCACGAAAAATCTGTTTTTCAGCTGTATCCGAAACCCCCTGAAAAACGTGCGAAGCAGCGGCCGGAGCATCGCAAAAAGCAAAAGAGCTTTTTGGATATGCGGCGGGATGAGAAGCACTGCTACAGCTTCAACGAAAAATTTCGGCTAAATGTTGATACTGCAGAGATAGAGGAACGAGAACGGCACGGTCGAGGGCTGTGGCATCCGCTAAAGGATCGACACCGACATCTTGTGCCGAAGGCGATTATGAGAGATTTTGAGTATATGATCGCTTATGTACGCAAATTTCGAGCGCGCCTCTGGCAAGCGCTGGCCGAGGACGGTTCTGATACCGCACACCCCAGTTCTGACACCGCACACCCCAGTTCTGACACCGCACAGGTTGAATTTTTGAGGTCGCTTCGAATCTTACTGTGACTGGGTTCGTCGGTAGGGCGGTTTTGCTTAACGCGTTTGTTTTAATATTATAAATTTATCGTACCGCGCAGCTCGATCGATAAAAATTGATAATAAGTCGATTTTGCAGCTCGCCTGGGACAGGCAGAATTCAGCAAAACCCATAAATTAGGACAAAAACACACAATTGTCTGATTACTTTAAGTAAAAAGGGCCCTATCTGCCCGATGTAAAGTAACAGCACGGGCCGCTTTCTGTCCACGTGTTGTCTACATTTGGGAGTCCGTGATACTCACAACGGCTGTAACGCTGCCTACTTTGCCATCACCATCGGACGCGTCCCAGAAAACTGCCCAGCCGATAACGTATAAAAATAGACACCACTTGCTACAGATTCACCTTGCGTATTCCTACCATCCCAATGCGCTGTCCAGATGCCGACAGGTCGATGCCCTAAATGCAGCTGCCGAACCAGCCTACCACCAGCGGTATAGATTGAAATACTAACATCTGCGGCGGCTGCCAGCTGATATGGGATCCACGTCTCCGGATTGAACGGGTTCGGATAGTTCGGCAGGAGTGCCGTCTCTTTCGGTGTGAACGTCTTCAAGAGACTTTCCAGCGCAAGCACCCCGCGCTGAAAAGCAGGGTCGGCTAAGTTGAGTTGCCGCGCTGCGTGTAGCCATGCTTTCACCGTTGTGCGTGTCGGCATATCATCAGAACTGAAATGCCACAAAGCAGGCGCAGCCGCCGCCGCCTCCCCGATAGCTGCCGCAACGAGTGTCAAATCAACGATATTGACAACCCCATCTCTATTCACATCTGCACTGTTTTTGCCTGTTTTACCGAAGTTCGCCGCAATAAATGCCAGGTCAAGCACGTTGACAACCCCATCTTCATTCACATCTGTGGGCAGGAACATCGGTTCGGTAATCTCTGTGGCAGCAATGATTTTAGGTCTTGTGCTATTACCTGCACTATCTGTGAGTAGCACATCAGATAAACTCACGGTAGACACTTTCGTAGCGATAACCTCAAAGGTAATCGTAGCGAGTGTGCCGTTATTGTGGCTTTCCGCTCCGAAAGACGTTGTCGCAAGCATTACCCTATCGCTTTCAACAACTGGCGGCATCACATAAGCGGATGCAGGCAGATAATCACCGTTTGCGCTTTTAACAAAGCGGAGGGTGGTAGCGTCAAAATGCATCGTCGCTTGATACCCCGCAACATTCTGTCCATCAGCGATATTTAGGGATAAGGTGAGCTGTCCACCGACAACGGGGGATTCTACACTCATAGGGGAAAGGCTAACCGTGGTGTTTGTCGGTACGCGCGGCGTGACATCCCATAGGAGGATTGTGCCGCCTGTGCTGCCACTTGCCAGCGTGTTACCATCCGGACTAAACGCGACACTTCTCACCGTACCCTGATGCCCTTTGAACACACGCAGCTGCGCTCCGATATCTGTATCCCACAGACGCACAGTTTGGTCATAACCGCCACTCACCAGCATCTTGCTATCCGGACTGAACGCGATGGAAGTGATGAAGTCAGTATGTTCTATAAACGTGAAAAGTTGCACACCACTTTGAACATCCCATAGACGGATGATGCCGCTGCTACCACCGGCTGCCAACATTTTCCCGTTTGAACTGTAAACTAAGCGATAGGGGTAACCCGCCCTTTCTGTTAGTATGCGCAGATGTTCGCCCGTTTGGGCATGCCATAAACGGATTGTCCCGTCAGAACTGCTACTTGCAAGCAGATTTCCCTGCGGATTGAACGTTACGCTGAGAACCGGCCCCGTATGTACTGTGGGGAGGATCTCAGGCGCATGGTCATGGTAAATTCCCCCTTTATACGCTTCAATTGTGTAAAGCTCCGCACCCGTTTCCACATCAAACAAAGAGATATCGGCATCTCGATAATATGGTCCAATATAAGGTCCCGCGTGGACTATTAAACACGCCAACTTCTTGCCATCCGGACTAAACGAGATGTCACTTATATACCCCTTAATATCTACGAGTGTATACAGTTCCGTGCCGGTGTCTGCGTCCCATAGACGGACCGTGCCTTCAGAACCAGTGCTTGCGATGGTCTTGCCATCCGGACTGAACACAACGTTGTAAACATTACTTGTATGTCCGGTGAAGATGTGCCGCCTTGTGCCTGTGGGCACATCCCACACACGGATGGGACCGTATCGACCCCCACTGGCGATGGACTTGCCATCTGGACTATACGCGATGCCATGAACTTCGTCTATATGTCCCGTGATGGTGAACCGATTCTTACCACTACTCACGTCCCAAAAACGGATAGTGCTGTCCCGACTGCCACTCGTCAATGTGTGGCTATCCGGACTGAACGCGAAGGTTGGGATATAACCCTCATGCTCAGTGATTACGTGTTGTGTAGACCCGTCAGACACACGCGTCAGTCGAATCGTCATATCCGCACTCCGAGTCGCTAACGTCCTACCATCCGGACTAAACGCGACACCATAGACCTTATCCGTATGTCTTGTGAAAGAGCGGCGCTGAACACCGGTGTCTGCGTCCCACAAACGGAAGGTGTTATCATAGCTTCCGCTTGCGATGAGCTGCCCGTCAGGACTAAATGCGACGCTATTGACCCCGTCTGTATGTCCCCTGAACTCGCGCAGAACTTCACCAGTGTCTACATCCCATAGATAGAATATTTTGGACAAACTGCTACCCACTAATATTTTGCCATCCGGACTAAATGCGAGGCCGGTGATCCCCCCTGATGGCTCCGTTAAAACGTGCAGTTGTCTACCACTCTCTATGTCCCACAGACGAATTTCGCTAACACTCCCGCTTGCGATTGTTTTCCCATCCGGACTGAAAGCAAGACAAGTAATATACCGCTCATGCCCTACGAACATTCGTAGCTGCCTGCCGCTGTTCACATCCCACAATCGGACTGCTCTATTTCCCACACCTATGATGATCTTGCCCGCAGCATCCCTTTTGTTGATTGATCTGTCATTGCTATTACTTGCGAGCATCCTTCCATCCGGACTAAACGCAATGGTACTGACCTCAAACCCATTCTCTGAAATTAGGTTTAGTTCTTCACTTGTTTGTGTATCGTAAATCCAAATACCGATGTTGGTTGCAACGGCAAGCATCGTGCCATCGGGTGAATATTTAATCTCATTGATGCTGCCTTTCCCGAACCGTGCTTTTGCACCTTCAGGCAAATGCCATTGTGTTACGCCTTGGGCAAGGCTGATGGTTGCACATGTAAGTGTTATCAAAACGGCGTAAAATAATTTTTTCATGGTGCATACTCCTTTGGTGTTAATATGTTTTCGGGTTTTGCTATCGCTTTCCCCTTATGTGTAAGCTTAGAAATCGTGCCTCGCCGTGCTTCAGACGACGTGCGTGTGCGGACTTCTATGTAATGTGCAATTTATATGCCAACTTCAAAACCGAAAATATACTGATTTATTGCACAAAAATGTGCAGCTGCTGGTTGCAGCTGCACGATATCGGGCAGGTCTTTTGTATCGCAAACATTGACACTCACCCCGACTAAAGTCGTAGGATTCTTAGTCCCTTGACTCAGTCTATGTGATTCCTGTTTCCGTCTCTCGTGCCTCTATCCTGATTTGTGTTACATTTATCAAAATCATTAATTTTAACTCTACGTATAATTTATCATGTGTAGTTTCATGACGTTTTGCGTAACAAATCTGACACTGTTTAACGGAATAGCATAAAATCAAGGGTGTGAACAATAGATATCCAATAGGAACGCAATAGATTTGGAGTGAAATGGTGGGCAGATTTTGTACCGCACTCTGTTAGATTGCGCTTTGAAGGGACAAATGTGTTGTCTGAATCGCGGAGGATACGGAAAACGCGGAAGACGACGGGGTAAAATAAAATGTACGATTACAAACTCTAATACTTTTAGAATATGCATTTTTTGCGCGATCGGCGCAATGTTAAATTTTTACTTAAAAAACCATAGCATTTCCCAAAAAGCTGATTTGGTGAGATTCTTTTCTTCCCAATTTCTTAATAGATCAAACAACATGTCATCAGTTTTGCTCATATCGAAAATTTGCGTCGTACATGTTGTTTAAACGTTTTAAATATTTTAAGAGTGTTTTTAATTGTTTTAAGGGTGCGATGAACCCATACTACGTCTGTGTTCCCAGACTTTAAGGTGTAGGTTTACAGGGTTAAAGGTGTAGGTTTACAGGGTTAAAGGTGTAGGTTTACAGGGAATCGTTGTAAACCCGCGTCCCGTAAGGGAAGAATTGGATTTTTCGATCTAAAGGTTATGGTTTACAGGGTTAAAGGTTATGGTTTATGGGAAACCCCTGAAAACCCTTGTCCAGCAAGGGCTTATCGTTGTTTTCCGTCTAAAGGTGATAGTTTATGGGATGAAAGGTGTAAGAATAATTTAAATGAATACACTTTTTTAAAGGTGTAGGTTTACAGGGAATCGTTGTGAACGCAGTTGTGGTAAGGGTTTATCGCTGTTTTTCGTCTAAAAGGTAATAGTTTATGGGATGAAAGGTAATAATTGCATTGACAATAACATCACTTTATTAAAAGTGAGAGTTTATGGGTTTAAAGGTGATCGTTTTCAGAAAACCCCTGCAAATCGGCTCAAAACAGGGCGAAAAATCGGGATTTTCTGCCTAAAGGTTATAGTTTACAGGGAAAAAGGTGTAATTATATTATGTAGATATACACTTTAGGGAGAGTTTCTATATGAAAGGTGAGAATTGTTTTGTCTAAATATCACTTTAAGGTGTAGGTTTATGGGAAAAAAAGTGTAGATAATGTTGACAAAGATACACTTATATGATAAAATACATAATATATCTTCAAAAAAGAGATGTCTATTATGCATTTAGCTGAAATTAATGAACTTGTTAAAGCGAGTCCGGCGATTCAGATTCAGAGTAAAATCACGCTTTTACAGCGGCGTGCGTGGAACGTGTTGCTCGCAAACGCTTACGATGAACTGCCGAATAAGGATATCCATCGGGTCAGTGTTGCTGAGCTGGCAAAGAGTCTCGGTTATGACAGTAAGGACTCTAAACATCTCAAGGAAACATTAGAGGCACTTGTTGATTGTACGGTGAAATGGAACGTTTTAGGGAAAGACAAAAAGGAGAAATGGGGGGTTGCCTCACTCTTGGGATCTGCGGAAATTGAAAATGGTATTTGTACTTATAGTTTTGCAGCGCATCTCCGCCTGAAACTTTACAATCCTCGTATCTACACGAAACTGAATCTCCGCTTGCAAAATCAGTTCACAAGTAAATATGCCATGATTTTGTGGGAGGTCTGCTTCGACTATTTTGACATTGCGCGTAATCAAGGCGAAACGCCATTTATTCCCCTCGAGACTTTCAAAGAACTGATGGGATTCGAAAAGGAGGAATACCCGTTCTTCAATGAACTCAACCGAAATGTCATTAAACCTGCGATCAAGGAGATCAACGAGCTAACGAATTTCTCAGTTGAAGTAGAACAGCGGCGCTTTGGACGGAAAATAGGTGAGCTGAAGTTTCGGATAACGCGTCTGCGAGAGATACCGACTGTTCAACAGCCGCAAGGGGTGCCTTCATTTGATATAGAGGACCTACCCCCGATTGCTGTGAAACTTGTCCAAGCCGGTGTTTCTCGGAAAGAGGCACTCCGCATTGCGACTCAAACATGGGATGGCGTGGACACTGACGCACTACCACCAGAAGAGAGGAGAGTAGATTTTGCTGTTTATGTTGAAGAAAAGATTGGCTTAGCACGACATGCAGTGGACGTTAGGAATATGGGTGGCTTCATTGTCACAGCGGTCCGGGAAAACTATCAGGACCCCGAGTTCCAAAAACAGCTGCAGGCAGAGCGCGCGCGCGCGCGAGAGGCTGCGCTTGATTTGTTGCGGAGGGAGATGCTGGAAAAGAAAAACACATTGATCCGGCAGGCTGTGCGCGAGAATCCTGAATTGCTGGAACAAGCAGCGGAAAAAATTACTTCCGGGTTCGTTAGAGAGCTGTTGATGGAATATGACTCCGTCCACGATGCTTACGCGGCTGGGGTGATGGTCGCTGGCGATCTTAACACCATTCTTGCCAACGAGTTCTGTGTAGATTTGATCGCGCCTGTGCTTGCAGCGTATGAGGCGGAGAAGGAACGGCTGGAACGTGGGTAGTGCTTCGTCAACCTATTATGGTAGGTGTCGCGATTCGGAGATCGCTCCTACCGATAGGCCGCTTAGGGTAGGCGGGAACTCCGATTCCCGCCTCCTTTCAAGACCTATCAATTAACACTTGACGATTCGGACGACAAACATAAGTAGCATAACCTGTTAGGTTGTGCTATCTCACAAAACGCAATCAGGAAGCGGACGCTATAAGAAAAGGAATGATCAAAATGTCCACTGATAAGTCTAAAAAAGGTTATAGGGTCTTGGGTGTACTCGGGTTTGTTTTGGTACTTACGCTGTGTGGCGCGATTTCAAGCAATCTCCATCTTCAAAAGCTTCGGCTTGAGATGAAATTGACGATCATGCGTCTCAAAGCGGAACGCATCTTCACGCCCGTTGTGCTAAAACACATGGACACCTTCGAGGCGTTTATGTATATTTGGGACACAGCCCCGAATGAGGAAGCACTTGGAAAAGAATATGCACGCCGGGTGCTACGCGAAGACCCGCATTACCCCGACATCATCACGGAAGCGGCAGAAGAAGCGAGATTTTATCTTCAACATTTTGACCCCGGCGGTGAATGGTGAATAGCCGTTAGCCATCAGCTATCAGCAGTCAGAAAGAGTCTCTTTGCTGAAAGCCGACAGCCAACTGCTGAAAGCCATTCTTGCCGATAACTGAATGCTAAATTAGCGCGACAAGTGCGTCTGTGTCGTCAAAATCGACGACTAACCCGCGCCCTTTGTTCACAATCGTTCGCAATGCGTTGACTGCATCCGCAGTGTCGCTCAATTCATCTACGACACCATCAACAGCGGTGGAAGCGGCAGCGAGGTCGGCAAAATTAGTTGTCGTGTAATCTGTATCTGTGATACTCACTGCATTAGGCGCGGCGGGTACGGGTTTCACAAACCCTTTCGCGTTTCTTGCACCGAGCGCACCGACAAGTTTATCGCCGCGCGCAACTTCCGCATTCCGCCCCAGAGGTAACCGTAACCCGCCACAGATATACGCGCCGGTCATTACATTATCATCGTCTACCGCAAGCACTTTCCCGATGATCTCATCGCCATCTGCAACGAGTGCCGCTGTGCCATCAGCGTTTATTGTGAACGCTTTGCCGACTGCGGTGCTTCGGTTCTCTGCGTTTTTGTCATAAGTAATTGTGTCGCCATCGGCAGTGAAACTGCTCGTCACGACAAATGGGTGTTCTTTCAATGCCACTGTTTTTTCTCCTTAAAAGTCTTTGTAGCACAAACTGTTAGTTTGTGTTTCACAGTCCTGTAGGTCGGGTAGAGCGGTAGCGAAACCCGACAGGGACTAAACGTGTCGGGTTTCGCAAGCTCTACCCGACCTACGATATTAACTACATCATTTCATTATCAAAATAACGACTTCTGCGATAATAGAGACACCGACAACTGCCCCGCCGATCATGGTTAACATGCGGATTTGCCCCTTCAAAAATTGGTGTTCCTCGCGAAAAGCTCGGTTCTCTTTTTCAAGGACTTCCACACGTCTTTGCAACTCGCCTTTTTTCTCGGCATGTTGCTTGTTGTGTTCTTCCATACGCGTTACAGTCTCAAACAATTTTTCAAATTTTGTGTTGAGCTCACGCATCCAACGTTCTAAACCTTGGACAGAGATTTCACTGTTGTTGGACATCTCGTTTTTCCTACTACACTCCAGAAAGTTTATACGCTTAATAGTATATCTAAAACGCACCTGTGTTTGAGATTATATCGGCATTGTGAACAATAGATATCCAATAGGAACGCAATAGGTTTGGAGAGAAATGGCGGTCTGCTGTCAGCCGTTAGCCGTCAGCACGCGGCGGATGCGGATTTTTGTACCGCAAGCTGTTAGCTTGTGCCAAAGACCGCAAGCTAACAGCTTGCGGTACAAAAGAGCCTTGTAGCCTAAACTGCCAGTTTGTGCTACAGAAGAGGTGTTACCTGTATACCTGTATACCTGTATACGCGTATACGCGTATACGCATGAAAAACGGCTTAGCATCCTCAACCCCCCTTCCGCGTTTTCCGATAAATCCACCTAATCCGAGATGCTGACAAGAGGCGATGTTTCCTAACATCGCCAAACTGTTGACCGCTGAGAGCCGATAGCCGACCGCCATTTTCTCCAAACCTATTGCGTTCCTATTGGATATCTATTGTTCCTACCCCAAAATTCTCACCAGTTAATCACCTCATTTTAGATACACTATTGAAAACAGAGCCATCAGCCGTCAGCCATCAGCCGTCAGCCATCAGCGAAAGCACGCCCGATAAGCGAGGTTAGGAAACCTCGCCAGCAAAGAGGCCCCCGCAGCGAAAGCACGCCCGATAAGCGAGGTTAGGAAACCTCGCCAGCAGATAACCGACAACTGACAGCCGATTGCCGATTGCTAACAGCCATTATACTATGAAGATATTCAGTCTTGTCCCCAGCAGCTTGTCAACCGTATGGCAAATGATATACCGAGTCATCTTTGAAAATATGCCGCCCGGTGTAACGCAAACGTTTGACCCCGCAGCAGCAGATGCCTTTTTCGTAACGCACGGGTTAGGCGGGCTCTATTTCGACTATCGTGAAATGGGACGATATGTCAAAGAACCCTCTGAAAATAAGGAGGCTATCTTTAGAGAACTGGTCCGCGATAAACTTGTCATCGTGTTTTTCGATGCGTTTGGTGTCTCGCGGGGTAGCCACTACCCCCCGTTCCTGCGGGAAATGGACATCCCTGTCTCTGTCGTCGAGATGCCCCCGCACCCGAATGCTTATGTCGTCTTGCCGATGGATGCGCAGAGTTTCTTTGAAATCCCAAGCATCCCGCGTGTCCCGAACAGTGCAATTGCTATCTGGGACCAACTGATAGACGGGTACGCAGAGGTGGTAGCAACACTTATCACAGAAGGTGTCCTCTCACGCCTCACGATTACAAAAGCCACAGCACTGCAAGGCGATCTTCAGGAAGCGTTAGGGGAGTTTGTTGAATCTGGGCAGGTGCAACTCTGCGATTATTCATATCCTTACGGGGTGCGGATGGGTTTGAATCAGCATGAATATGTGCTATCTACCCGCACAGATGTCGGTATGGAGTATCTCTGCTTGCAGGGCGGGCATTGCGGCAGCAAACCGATTTATCCAGGGACCGACTACTACCGCGAGATGTTGAAAGATGTTACGGGTATCTCTTATTTTGATGTGGATAAGCCGTTGCCCTCTCTGCGGCGGATATTTTGCGAAACAACGGATTGGCACAAGCATAAACACACCCTCTTGAAAGTATGTGACCCGATCACAAACATGGCAAAGTTTTGGCAACATGTCAAAAAAGTGGTGAGGTTTCCTGAACACATCGATTGGGCATCCCGTTTTAACACAGAACTTGCTGAAACTATCCATGACAAATCTATCCCCCTTGATAAGGGGGGCAGGGGGGTTGATTTTGGCGAGGTTCAAAAACCGCACCAGCAAGAGAACAGACCACTGACGAGGTTTCCTGACCTTAACAGCAATCCGAATAAAATACAAGAAAACAGGCCGCTGTCGAGGTTTCCTAACCTCGACAGCAAACCAAATGAAGTAAAGGAGAAAACTATGATCTGTATTGAAATCGGTACAGGCGTAAACCCTTATTGGGGATTAGAAAAATTGAACGCAGGGAAAACCGTTTATTTTGTGGAACCGCAACCGCAGGCGTTTGTGGAGATGCAAAAATATATTGAGACGTTCAACAGCAACGCCGACACAAATTTGGAGCAGATAAAGTGTGTAAACGTAGCAATATCGGACAGAGACTCGCTTGTTGACTTTGAATCTGGCTATAGTTTATGCACAATCAAAGGTGCGCGCACAGCGGAGGCGACGGTGCATCACCATGTAGCTTTGCCTGCCAGTTTCACGGTCGGTTCTGTTTCGTTATCTACATTTTTGGAGTATGTGTCAGTTACGCATGAAGGTATGCCGATTGAGTCATTATACATAGATACTGAAGGCTCGGAGATGTTGATTCTGGCGGCGTGGGATTTCAAAGTGAAACCGCAGGAACTGATCATCGAGGTGCATCATCCGGATAACCAGGCGCGTCTCATAGACATGTTAGCACCGCATTATGATTATGTGAAAACAGAGGTGAACCCGTCTGACCCAGAGAATAAAGCGAAGACCGAGCATCTCTATTTTCGGTGTTTGGGACAGTAGCAGGCACACGCTGCGGGGAATCATGGCGAATACCTTATCTGAATCGCGGATTATCGCGGAGGACACGGAGAACGCGGAAGGCAGCAAAAATTCGGTTGTCAATCAGAAAACAGAACGCGGGCATATATATCCTTGAGTGGCAATTCGCATTCAATGGAATTGAATTTCAGGATGTCTTCCGGTGTCTCAAACATCTTTCCTACCCACTGCGTTTCAATCAGACGATAGTGCTCAACCCGCATTCTATCTTGTGAGACAAGGATATATTCTCGTAAAGATGCAAGTTCCTGATAATGCGCGAACTTTTCGCCTCTGTCAAACGCTTCGGTTGATGGGGACAGCACCTCTACGATAAGGATCGGGTTCAAAAGGGTATCGAAAACATTATCTTCAAAACGGGGTTTATCGCACACAACAACGACATCTGGGTAGAAATAAGAACCTGTCGGCTTCGTTTTCACGCGCATATCGCCGCTGTAAACGAAGCAACCACGCTGTCTTAATCGGAGGTTCAGTTCAGTGGTGATTTCTACTGTGATGATGTTATGTGCGTTACTTGCACCGGACATTGCGAATATCTCACCGTAGATGTATTCGCTTTTATAGTCTGCCCTGCGTTCTGCAGTGATGTATTCCTCAGGTGAGATGTATTTTTCGGCTGCAACATAAGACATGCTTGCCTCCTAAATGAGAGTCATCAACGTTTCGGGCAGGAAACCCCGCTGCTTTAGCACGGGGAGGAATGCCCGTTCCTTTTTATAGTAAACTTTAGAATTAATTGAACATTATGAGCTGTTCAACCAGCAAACCGAAACGAACGCAGACGCTGGCCCATAACCTGCCAGGTTGTGTTCCGTTTCTGCACAACCTAATAGGTTATGCTGCAAAACGTCCCTTTAATTCTAAATGTCACCATATCTTGACAAATAATGTCAACTGGTATCGTGCCATTAGAGGTTCTTCCTATATTTTAGCACGTAACGAGTAAAACTGCAACATTCGCAAATTGCTGTCAGGGTTATTTAGTTTTCGGTTTTTCGGACGAATTTTGGACACCTGCTATATACCCCAGGCCGGTAGGTGCGGTTTCTAACCGCACCATAAGCGTCAATTTAAGGGATAAATCTGTTGTAACAGTGTCTTCAGTCCCGTAGGGACGATATGTTTATAGATATGAAATGTCCATATATCTTTAGTCCCGTA
>PYJC01000080.1 GCA_003635255.1 Candidatus Poribacteria bacterium
AAACGGAATACGCCGCGGATGTCTTTACCTTTACCGATAACGCGACCACCGGGTTCGCCTCTCGGCAGGGGTGGCACTTCAACGTTACCGAGGGTGATGTTTTCAACAACATCGCCAAGGGCATCGCGTGCGGCACCGACGTTTTCGACCATTGCGAGGCCGGGTGGACGTTCAAAAGCGACTTTCACCTGTACTGCAGTCCCTGCGACACCACGACCGATGTTCGCCGGTCCGGCAGAGGGGGCACTTGCGACAGGTGCGGAGAACGCCAAGGCACCAGGAGCATCCGATACGGGTAGATCCGTATGTGTTACAACCGTCGGCACTGGTGCGTTTGGCGTAACCACTTTCGGGACATTCGGGTTGATTGGCGCGTCAACTTTGACGGTCTGGTTTGAGAATTCGAGTACCGTCTGCGGTTGGAAGCTGGACTTCGCGACAAACGCAGTCGTTACACGCGGTTGCACTTGAACCTGTTCGACAACGACCGTGTTTTGTGTCGGGACAGTCGGCTTAATAACCGGCTTCACGACGGGTTTCCGTACCTTAGGCTTCGGTGGCTCCTTCGGTTGGAGCACTTCAGCTCCGACGAGGTCTTTGAATTGTTCCGTTTGCGTGACTAAGTAAATGCCAGCAACGAAAATAATGACCGCGTGGAGTATCAATGAAGTCATAAAGGCACCAGAGGTTCTTTTTACGCTCATTCGTTATTCCTCCAAGGGATGTTGGTTGCGTATCCTAATTGAAAAAAATAAAAGTTGTTGATGCAGAAGATGTATGCAATTTCTATGCCAATGCGAAAAAGGTTGAATTTGTGGTAATCTCTGCATCAAACGGGTTAAGCTGCACAAAAAGGGGCAGCCTCCTTTTCTCAAGCTGCACAAAAAGGGGCAGTTTTCGGCAAACGTCCGGAACGTTATTCGACTTTATCCGCTTCTCTGGTAGTCTTGGTGAACTTCTCAATGCGCGGTTTGCCTTTGTGAAAGCCAAAGATACCGAGGTTGTTTTCGGTGATACTATCAAGCTCATGAATCTTCCACCCATCTTTGTCATCTTTTATCAGATAGAGGTGGCTTTCACCAGGGAACGAGCCTTTGTAACAGTTATAGCCTATTGCGGCGGCTTCCAATTTGCTGCCTTTATAGCGAATCCAAAAATCTTTCAACTGGTTGTCCCGTCCCCACTTGGCACCCTTTGTTCCGATGCCGATCCACAACCCTTTAATCCCGATTTCGACATTCTTCCAACCTTTGGCTAAAGGCACGGGTTCGTTTCCGGCAAAGACGGTTCCGAATACAATGGAACTGGTCTCAACAGTTTCCTGAATGGCTTTGATATCTTCGTCGTTAAAGGCTGCGTAGAAGGCACTATAAACTTCCTGAATAGCCGTTTTTTCCGCCCCAAAGTCGATCGGGGGTCTTTCAGCAACTGCGGGTTGGTCAGTCGTGGTACTTGGGGTGTCTGCTGTTGTCTTCTCAGGAGCTTCCTCTTCAGTGTCACCACCACAACCCATGATGCTGATGCTCATGATGCCAACTGCGAAAATGGCAAGCACGAGCCACGTTAATCTCAATTGCATTTTTCTAAATTCCTCCTTTAGGTTCATCACACAGTCTGCAGCATCCAAAAATCACATTTTATCGTTAAACCTGATTGTGGCACTTTTTTTAATGTGCAGACAAAAACTAATTGCCGAGTGACTAAGGCATATTTTCTATAAACGTTACTTTATAGACATTATACGCTTTTTTAAAAAATGTGTCAAGTTAATTTGTCTTTGGGGTCAAATCTTGCTGATTTTCTCAGGGCAGATACCCGCCATTCTCAAGCGTCTGAATCACGTCAGCAACTTGAATTGTGGACATACACCCTGCTTTTCCGAATCGGCAGATCGTTTCAGGACAGGGAGGACAGTCAAGGTTCCGTCGAATCGTCTGACACTTTGGTCCCACGGGGCCAAAACGGGTTGGATCACCGGGTCCATAGAGTCCTATTGTCTGCGTACCTACCGCTGCAGCAAGATGCATCGGACCACTGTCGTTACCGATAAACACATTGCATGTATGCAAAATTGATGCCAATTGTGTCAAGGTCGTTTTACCGGCAATATTATTTGACACCGCCCGCATCAGGGCTTGGATTTCGGTGATTATCTGGATTTCGTCTTTCACGCCGACGAACAGAATTTCTGCACGTTTTCGTGCAATTAGCCAATCCGCCAATGCAGCGTACCGCTCAGGCATCCATCTTTTTATGGGGATAGGGGAACCCGGATGGATAGCAATTAAGGGGCGTTCTCTGTCAATTTGAAGCGTTGAAAGAAAATCAGATGCCCATTCCTCATCTGCTGCTGTCACTGAGAAAGTAGTGGTCTGGATCGGTGTCGGAATGTTCGCTTTGTGTAAGACATTAAGGTTGCGTGTCGTTTCGTGGGTTCCAGTAAATTGCGGAAAACCTAATTTGTTCGCCACTTGGAGTGCCGCTCGGTTGAGGCGTTTCGGCGTAAGCCGCAATAGCGAGAACCAGACGATACGCCAATCGCCTCGGAGTTCCACCATCAGATCGTATTTTTGATGACGTAACGCTCGGTAAAGTTGGAACGTTTGTTTTAATGAAGTCGGTTTCCCTGTACGATAGAAAGCTGGTGAATTATATTCCAAGACTTTACTGACATCAGGATGTTGCTCCAACACAACGCGACTCCATGTCCCGGTGAGCGCGTGCAGTTCGGCGTTTGGATACGCTTGACGTAAATTGGAAAACACCGGCGTTGATAACAGGACATCTCCGAGATGATCAAGTTTGACAACGAGAATACGCTTCGGTGTGAAGTCCTTCGGCAAACGTTTCCGATAAAAGAGCCACTGCACGGCAGCAGAAGTGATTAAAGTGAGAGTTTCGGAGAGATTCTGAAACATCGTCCTCAGTTTAGCCAGTCCACGAAGATTTGTCAAGCAGTATTCTACATCAAAACTTCTATTTGACTATTTTATCACCAAATGTTATCTTATCTTTAACTTAATAAGGACGGTATCTGGTTAAAAAAAGTTCTGTGTGTGAACTACAGTCAGTTATTAGGAAACTCTCACAACTCCTAAAACTTTGGGTAGATTTGGTTAGAGAGGTAATTATTATGACTATAAGCATACAAAAATTTTTCTTACTGATTATTGGATTACTATTTTCTGTGCTGGGTTGCACTCGCGAGCGTATGGAAACGCATGAACCTGTTGACATTGAGGCTGCTTTTGAGCAAAACCTTTTGCCTATCCTTACGGCGAGATGTGCGCTCTCTGGATGCCACATTGCTGACGGTCCTCACGGTTTGGATTTCAGAACGTACGAATCTTTTATAGCCGGCGGAGAGCACGGTCCAGTGTTCATACCGGGAAATGCTGAAGTGAGTGAGATTGTCAAAGAGATCGTTGAAGGCAAAATGCCGCCTCCGCCTCGTGATTCGCTAACCGCTGCCGAGATTCAACTTTTTGTTGATTGGATTAATCAACAGGAAGCCCAGGATCATGTTGTCCAACACGAACATGACGAGCATAGCCATGAATAGGACACGGACGACGACCCTACTGGTGATGACGACGACGATAACGAAGATCATGATGACAATGATGACGATAACTAAGAACAATTCTAATTAGGTCTTACGCACCGCTTCTTAAAGTCCCCTGATAAGGGGGATTTAGGGGTTAAAAATATGGGAGATACCGCTTTTGTGCGTCCAAATGTCCAATATTTGCTCAGTTTGCGTGAGTCCTATCTAATATTATTGTTATTTAGATTTGCTTTAGACGCTGGTTTTATACCGGCCTCTATGTTTAATCTGTTTGTCATCTGTCCGAGGAAGGTTCTAAACGCATTGCATTCACCAGATGGGGTCTGCTATACTATTTTCAATCGCTTCTATTTTTCGTAGGTTGATCTTGGCTTATGCAATTTATCAAACACTTCTCAGAAATTGACGAGGCTGACTTACCCCACGTCGGCGGAAAAGGATTGAACCTCGGAAAACTAACGAGAGCGGGGTTTCAGGTGCCGAAGGGGTTTTGTGTCACTACAGATGCCTATCGGTTTTCTGTTCAGAATCCGTCGGAACAGAACGCGAGTACTATTAAAGAGCTTGTGTTGGCACCGGAACTTGTTGCGGAAATTCAAACGGCACGGGAGAAATTGCAGACAAGCACAGTCGCCGTACGTTCGAGTGCGACCGCCGAGGATTTGGCAGAAGCGAGTTTTGCAGGACAACAGGACACCTTTTTGAATGTAACGTCCGATGAACTCTTAGATGCACTCAAAGCGTGTTGGGCATCACTCTGGTCGAAACGGGCTATTGCCTATCGACGCACACAAGGTATTACTGATGAAGGCTTGGCGATGGCGGTTGTCGTCCAAGAGATGTGTAACGCGGATGTCTCAGGTGTGCTTTTCACTGTGAGTCCTTTTAGCGCGGAGGTCTCTATTGTTGAATCGAATTGGGGGTTAGGCGAATCGGTCGTTTCCGGTACCATTACGCCTGATAGTTTCCATGTATCACGGGAGACTGGCAAGGTCGTGGAAAAGAACATCGCTACAAAACGCGAAATGGTGACCGCCACCGGTCTCAGCGAGGTGTCGTCTGCACAGCAGGATATTTCGAGTCTGACGGAGGCACAACTGACGGAGCTCACACAACTCGGTATACAAGTCGAAACCCTATATGAACAGCCGATGGATATTGAGTGGGCACTTGTGGACGAAGCGTTTGTGTTGTTGCAGGCACGCCATATTACTACACCTGTCAGTTCAACCGCTACCTCTGAAGAAGCATATTCTGCTTTTGGTATTGATAAAGATCCGGTTGAGAAACGCCGTCAAGAGGAGATTCGGATGTTGGCAGCGCGTGCTGAGGAACATGGAACCGTTTGGTGTCATCACAACATCGCGGAGGTATTACCTGCTCCGTTGCCGATGACTTGGGCGATTGTCAAGGAATTTATGTCGGGGACCGGTGGATTGGGTAAGGCGTATCGGGGTTTAGGATTTCATCCAAGCAAACGGGCAGATAGCGAGGGGATTCTCGATCTGATCTGTGGACGGATTTACGTTAATTTGAACCGCGAGGCGGAACTTCATTTCGACGGTTTCCCGTTTGCACACGATTTCGATACCTTGAAGCGGCACCCACAACAAGCGATGTATGCGCAGGTACAAACTGATATTACCCGAAGCACCGCCTCGTTTTGGTTGAAACTACCACTTCATATTATCCGTATAAGTAAGGCAGAAATGCGGCTTCGACGCGTTCGATTAGATTTTGACAAGCTGCTAACAGAAGAGGTATTCCCAGCCTTTCAAGCGGAGGTTGACGCCGAACGTGAACGCTCGGACGCTGACTTATCGGATGCGGAATTGGTGACTAAATTCCAAACATGGCGCGCCAAAACATTGGACGATTTTGCGCCGAAAGCACTCACGGCTACACTGCTTGCTGGCTTTTCGCTTCAACGATTAGAGGCGGCACTCCAGAAGTGTCTGGATGAGACAGCGGCTAAAACCCTCGCGAGCCGACTGATGAGTGGACTTTCGGGTAATCTCACCGTTGAAACCAACGAAAAATTGTGGCAGGTGGCGACAGCGGATTTAGCACTCACCGACTTCCTAAAAGATTACGGACATCGTGCTGTTGATGAGTTTGAATTGGCACAACCGAGATGGCGCGAAGATACGACCTACCTTGAACAGGTGATTGCAGCTTTTCAGCAAGAACCCTCAGGAACAGACAAACAACAAGAAAGCACGGCACATTTCGCACGACAGGTAGAACAACGTGAGTCTGCAGAGGCAGAACTCAGCGCCGGCCTTGGAGATCAAGTGAATTTGCGGAAACAGATCGAAAGTGAACTGGATTTCACAAGACGTTACATACCTTTCAGGGAGACAGCGAAATTTTATCTCATGCTCGGTTATGAACAGATTCGACGCGCCTTACTTGAATTGGATAACCGCTATGAACTTGATGGCGGCGTTTTTTATCTCGTGCCAGACGAATTGGAGCAACTGATTGATGGCGAAGTTTTTGGTGAGGTTATCGCCGCGCGAAAGGCTGAGCGGGAACTGATGTTACAGGTTGAGATGCCGGATGTTATTTTCAGTGACGCATTGGAAGATATGGGCAAACCAATGGCAATGGGTGCAGCGGAGACATATACAGGCGTAGGTGTTTCTGCGGGGGTCGCTACCGGGAAAGCGCGTGTGCTGCTAACACCAACAGATGTGCAACCCTCTGACCGTGATTATATTCTGGTATGTCCATCGACCGATCCGGCATGGACACCGCTTTTTCTGCATGCAGCAGGGCTTGTGATGGAGCGCGGTGGACTCCTATCACACGGCGCGGTTGTCGCGAGAGAGTATGGTGTACCGGCTGTAGTGAACATCCCGAACGCAACTCAGCGTATCACTGATGGACAGATGCTTCAGGTTGATGGAAACCAAGGGATCGTCTCAGTTTGTCACGAGACCTCTTAGTGGAGAAAAGGACATGTTATTTGATGCCTATTGGGATAAACGACAACAAAAGCGTAGGAAAACTCGCAAGGCGTTTCTAACGTCGTTGGTTTTGCATGCCGTCGCGATAGGGATTATGAGTATCGGTTACATCCGATGGTATCGTCCGATGCTCCCTTCGGAACCGCTTGTGTCAGAGGCTATTTCGGTAACGGAACTCCAACGTTTTCACGTCAGTAGTACCCGCAAACGTTCGATGCCAACGCGGCGTTCCACACCTGTACACACGAAGCGTTCCGCTGCAGCGAATCAAAGTGCTACGAAGTTGACGCAGTCAGCACCGCCAACGCTGGCGAGTGCTTCGATTCCGGTGTTGAAGACGGACGCTCGGTTACCGATGGCTGAAACCTCTCTACGTGAACACACGACAGAGACCCCTGCATGGAAAACAATCGCGACGACGCAGGCAAAAGCACCTACAATCGCGCCTAAACCGAAAACTACGCAGGAACAAACTGCAGCGGGCGAGGCTACAGGTAGTAAAAGTCCAGCACAACCGATTGATAGAGATGCACGGATGGGAGAGGCACTCGAAGGTATCGCGGAGAGTATCGCTGACGGTGTAACCGAAACTGCTGTTGATCTCGTTTTTTTGCTTGACATTAGTGGGAGTATGATAGATAATATCCGCGCAGTCGGTAGGCAGCTCAATCAGATGGTATCGGTGTTTGAAGAAAAAGGGGTCGACTTCACGCTCGGCATCGTTATTTTTAGGTATCTTGAAAGTGATACAATCATCCATCCACAGACCCGAGATGGTGAGAAATTCAGACGGTTGTTAACGACGCATGTTGTTGCTGCTGCTGGTGATGAACGCGCACATAACGCCATTGTAAAAGCGATCCGGCGTGTCAATTTTCGTGAGGACGCGAACCGCCGTTTTGTTCTCGTCACTGATGAAGCCAGCAAAGGATCTTACACATTATCAGAAGTGTTGAAACAGTGTTTTCAGAACAATATTATTGTCGATGTCATCGGCATCAATCATACGACGCATAGGGCGTTAACAACTAAAACTGGAGGACTCTGGTTTCCCATTCCGATACAAGAATAGTTTTCAGTTTTCAGTTAAGAGGTTTACTTTTAACCAAAACTTAGTTCGTAACAAAGTGGGGCTTTTGCTTGGGGGTTTCTTCATATCTACGGGAAGGCACTTGAAATGCCAATTACCCGTCAGTTAACCGCAAGGAACTTTAAAAATATGTTATAAAGTGAGTGTAGCCCGTAATGAAATGGAGGGCGGCTCTAAAGAAAGGCACTTGAAATGCCAATCACCCGTCAGTTAACCGCAAGGAACTTTAAAAGAATGAAATGGTCATTGAATACTTATCAAACTTGTCAAGAGTGGGAGTTAGGTCGAATACTTGACACCGCTGAGGCTACCGGCTATCACGGTGTCGAATTATTAATGGACTACAAGCAGAAACACGAATTTGAGTGGGATACTCCCAGAGAGGCTTGGGACGGATTAAAGGCGCAGGTAGATGCGAGTGGCGTTGTTATCTCTTCGCTGACGAGTTGCCAAAATTTCCACTCCGAAAACGCTGCCGATCGCGAGGAGACCGTCCGGCGTGTTACACGCGTTATTGATATGGCAGAATTCATGGGATGCGACCATGTGCGCGTGCTCGGTGACCGGTATACTGAGGAGAATCGTGATGCGGTCGTCGGTTATGTCACTGATGGATTGAAGGCTCTCGGCACATACGCCGGTGAGAAAGATATTACGGTCTCTATTGAGATGCACGGTTCTTTTACGGATCCAGACTCGGCGATGCAAGTCATTGAGGGTGTAAATCTCCCGAACGTCGGTTTTGTCTTCAATTCACAATTCGTCGGTTGCGAGGCAGGGAGCATTGAACCGCTGTTTTCGCGGGTAGCCGCTCACATTACATCGGTGCACACGCATCGTGTAGAAGAGCCAGCGACATTTGATCTCTACCGCCAGATGTTCCAATGGCTCGATCGCATCGGCTTCTCAGGCTATATATCCAACGAATGTGCTTATACCGGACCTGATCCAGAAAAGGTGCTCGCACTCTACGTTGGGCTTTTTAAAGCGTTTATTTGAAAATGGACACACCACAATCAGCACATCTCTATAGACGGGTGGCAATCCCAGACGTATTTCTAAACGAAACCGATGGACAAGCGTGGGGTGGTGATATCCGCATCGGCGATCTGACAGGCAACGGTGCTGTCGATTTTCTGGTGTATAAGTCGCTCGGCGGTATCCATCCATGTTTCCTCGGTGCGTTTACGCTCGAAGGCGAACGGCTTTGGTCGTTTGGTGACAAGCATCTCAAAATCAGAGACGCGAATGCCAAGGATGCTTACTTAACAACGCTCTCACCTGACCGCCCGGGTCCCGTTGCTATTTACGACATTGATGCGGATGGACAAGCAGAGGTTATCTGTTTCTGGATAGATACTGATGCTTCGGAGGTGAGTAAATGGGATCTGTCTGCTATTCACCTAATGATTTTAGACGGCGCGACGGGCGCGGTCAAGCAGACCCTTGCCCCAGATGTGCTGCGCCAATGCAATGCGTACGCTGAAGGTGAAATTCATATCTCTAACTATGTTCATCAACGGTTGATGATCGCGAATTTCTCTGGAAATTCACAACCACAGGATTTTGTCGTCAAGGTGGGTGTGAACCTGCTCGCTTTTAATCACAGATTGGAATTGCTCTGGCAGTATACCGACGGGTGGTTTCGCTATCCGAAGCATTCTGCGTATATTCCGGCAGTCGGTGATTTTAATGGCGATGGGCTTGATGAGGTCAATGGCGGGAATTTCGGACTCGGTGCGGATGGCACAGTACTTTGGAATCGCTTCTTCGGTGATAACATGGACTCGGTCTTGGTTTCTGAGTGGGATGGCGATAAACGGGCGATCCTCTCCGGTGGTGGACAGGTAATTGATACCGAAGGGAACACAATTCTTTCACTCGGTTTTGATATTGTGCCACACGGGCAAGAAATCCGATGTGGTAAATTATTCTCGGATACATCCGAAGATGCCTTAGTTATCCGCTACAACGGACATCACCCTGATCTGATAGTGGTAGACAAAACAGGACAGGTTAAAAGTCGATTTCGCGTTGATGAAAGCCCGAACAATACAGGATTGGAAGTTATCCGTTGGAATAGTGTGGGGGATCCCGAATTAATTTATAGCCCATCTGCGCTTTTCGATAGTGATGGAAACAGAGTGATGATATTCCCTGAACTCCCGCCGCCAACTGGCGGTAAAATGGGGTGGTATCACTGCTTTCCTGCGGATGTCTGCGGCGATGCCCGCGAAGAGGTTATCCTTTACGATCCTTATAGTGATGCAATCTATATCTACACGCCATCTCCTTTTCAACCCGACCTGTTTGATAGGTATCAGCATACCGAAAGGCAGTATAATACGCGGTTAATGGATTAATAATGATGGAAACCAATGTTGTCAATAAATTTCTACTGATCTCAATTGATTGTTGGCGGTATGACGCGCTCAGCCGGACCAACCCTCTTTTCAACACCCCGAAGTTTGATCTGCTGACGCAGGATTTTTCATTTGCCGAGAAGTTCTTCGTGTCAGCACCGGCGACCCGACCCTCTCATACCTCTTACTTCACGGGACTTTATCCGTTTGAACACGGTGTCTATGGTCAAACGTATCTCAAAATGTTTGAGGGTATTCCGAACCTGTTTCAGATATTTAGTGATGCAGGTTACCATATTACGGGACGTTCCGAACGTCCGGAGGTATTCCGATTTCTCGATTTTGAGCCGTTCATCACATCGGTTGATCCGAATGCAAGAGCGCAGCATCTCGGTTCACTTGAAGACCTGATACAACACCTAAAACAACCTTCGGATACACCGCAATTCTGTTTCCTGCATTTTTGGTATACACATGGTGGGTACGGCATGAGCGGAATTCCGGGCGCGCCGAGTCTCAAGTGGCTTGTTGATAACGATAGACTGGATGAAGCATTACGTATTTACTACGCTGCAGCGACACACATACTTGAGTTTAAATTGGTCGAAATCCTGAAGCAACTTAAACTCCCAGAGTGGGCGGTCTTCATCTTCGGAGACCACGGTGAGGGTATCTGTGAAGAACTCATTGATCACGGTAGCACGCTCAATCAGAATGTGCTGCATGTGCCGTTGTTGGCGCATATTCCCGGTGTGTCAAACCTTGAATTCCCGAAACCCCCGATTTCAGCGATAGATCTGTTCCCGACGATTCTGGACCTTGCGGGTATTGATATAGACTATCACGGATATGGACAGGATCTGCTATCTCCATCCAAATTTGATGAAAACCGCTTGGTATTGTCGGAGTTGGATAGTCTGTACGGGATCGGTTTTCTTAGTCGTGACAACTTGGAGATGCCCCATCACCGCGTGACATCTCGGACAACGATCGATAATGAAGAAATCAACAGATATTCGGAAGGGGTTCGGCTCTGGTCGCTGACGGACGGTGAACATCTCTATCGCGAGGACGAACAGACGGGTGAGTTTGTGTATCGACAAGTGCTAAGCGGTGAAGATCTCACCTGCGAAGATCCTGAACGCTTTCGGGACGCTTATGACGATCTCTTGGTGAATTCCAAATACCAACACCTACAAGCGCAAGAATCCACAACTGAAGAGACAAAAATTTTAGAGGGTAAGTTGCGGGATTTAGGGTATGTTGAGTAGTCTCTATTTTAGTCGGCAACTTCATCAATCTGTGCTGTATAGGGTTGTACCAAAATATCTGCCGGAATTCCGAGTCCTTTATGCAATTTCCGAATCATGTCAAGCGATAAAGCACGCTTCCGATTCAAGACTTCTGACACACAGACACGCGATCCGAGATAGACTTCGAGGTCAATTTCGGATAGCCCTTGGCTCTCCATATAGTGAAGAATTGCCTCAATGGGATCTGGCGGAGGAATTGAGTAGTGCTTCTCTTCATAAGCCTCCACTAATGTGACAAGTACATCAAGCTGGTCCGCCTCTGGTGAACCTTGTGCTGCATCCCAAAGCCGATCAATGGTCTTCAGTGCAGTTTCATAATCTGCTTCGGATCGGATCGGTTTAATATCCATAATTATTCCTTAAATCGTTGAGGCATTAATTCTATCATAGGCACTGTGTGTTCCAGCGAATCGAATATAAACGATGCCAGATTGATAATGGATAGCGGTTACTAAACGATAATAATTCCCTTTGATATTAAAGACTACTCGGTTGTTTTTGATAAAACTGGCATTTCGATAATCAGCTTTTACATCGGATGGTGTTTTCCACTCAGCACGTTTCACACGCGTATACCACGTTTTAAGTGCCTCTTCCGCATCAGAATGTTTTTCCCAAAATTCTTTCAAAGTTCTACGCGAGATAACTCTCATATAAATATTATACCATTGGGATGAAAATTTGTCCTGCTGAATAGTAAACGGATCAGAAAGTAAAAGAACCGTTTACTATATCTCTCAACATCTATTGACCGGAAAGACGCTTTCACTGTCGGGCTTGAAAGGGTTGTTATTTACTAACGGGATGTTCCCTTTTTTTTCTTCAACGAGTTCCCAGTTCCCTGTTTTCCAATGCTTTTCGTAGCCATAGATAACATTGAGACCTTCAAATTCCAGCCAGACGCACTTCGCTTGCGGGTGAATCTCGTCGTCTATGGAGGCGACAGCGTGTTCATGGTTTGCAGACCAGATCAGACATTGCCGTTTCGGTTCTCGTACTTCCTCACGCGGTGGTGTGAATAGGTCTCTATATTTCATCACCACCTCTAAAGTTCATGAATTGTCGCCTCAAGTGTTGTAATATCTACAACGGCGACTGTTGCTTTTCCTGTCGTCCAGCCCCCAGTTTCACCTGGATTGAGCAATAGAGATTCACTTTTTTGGATGTCTATCTGATGCGTGTGTCCGTAGACGACGATGTCGTAATCGCCGCTTTTGGCGATAGGAATAGCGAGTTCAGGATAGTGCATCACAGCGATGTCTCTGTCACCGAGAGATGCGCTCGCGAGGTTAGGGTATACCTCGCCACCGATGGCTTCAAACCGTTTCGCAACGACGATGCGTTCACCATCATTGTTTCCAAAGACGCCAACGACGCGGCAGTTCAGATCTCCTAACGGGTCGATGGCAAACGGAGCGATAAAATCACCGGCATGGACAACGAGATCTACACCGATTTCATTGAAAAGTACGACAGCGCGTTTGACATTCGGGATGTTGTCGTGGCTGTCAGACATAGCACCAAGTTTCATTTTTTAAGTTTCCTTGCGGTTAAACGACGTGGTTTGGGTCTTGAGGCTTTCCGCTCAAGATCTGAAGAAACATCCCAAGCAAAAACCCCTCCACTTCGTTTCGGGTTACGGTTTCGTTGCTATTTTATCTATAGAAGTCGCGAACACGAGGGAAATGGGTAGAGATACTAAAGCAAAACCCCTCCATTACATTACGCTCTTAATTCTTGTGAATCAGAAAAGATGGAAAACCAATTTTCATGCATTCCTATTTAGGCGACTACCGAGACAGGTATCCTGTGGATAACATTTCCGAGGTAGCCTTGGGGGTTCCATGGTTGGCTGAAAGGCTGCGCGGCACCTGTATCGTCATAAGCGCGTGCCCATATTTCGTAATAGCCTCTGTTCGCCAAGGCGAATTCGGTTTTCCAATGGGACCAAGCGTACCTGTTTGATGGCTGGGTTAACTGGGTCTCTTGCCATTGCAGACCAAAATCTGTAGAGATAAGCACCTTATCGATTCGGTTTTCGCCAGCCCATGCATGCCCTCTTATCTTTATAGCATCGCCCACGTTGAATTCAAGAGATGCTTGTGGCTGGGTAATCAGGGATTTTACCTGCCACGCCGTTGCAATGCGCATATCCTCAACCGGCGGTTTATCTCCCGGTGCTATTGGATAAGCGGGGATACGATAGGAATAGCCGCTCATTTTTTCGGAATCGTGAACCTTATCCCGCACCCAGATACGGTTGAGCCATTTCTGCATTGCGCTCCCGATCCATCCGGGAACAATCAATCTTGCGGGGAATCCATGCGCTGCTGGCAACACTTCTCCATTCATCTTCAAAGCAATGAGCGTGTGTTCATCCATCGCTTTCTCAATTGGAATGCCTCGTGAAAAGGGTTCGCTGCCGTCATTGGGAAAGTCTTCTCCATAGTTTCCGGTATAGACAGCACTCGGCTTCAACCCCGCGGCTTGCAAGACATCTCGCAAACGCACGCCGGTCCATTCACTACAAGCGACAGCCCCGCGTTGCCACGGGGTGCCACTCACCTCCGGCACAAATAGGCTTCTCCCGTTCCCCGCACACTCCAATACCACTTCCATGGTGACCTGTGGAAAACGCTCTAAGTCATCCATAGACAACGCCAGTTTTTTATGAACTTCACCGTCTATAACCAGTTTCCATCCATGGAGATTCTTATTTACGGCTCGTTCTGGAACGCCACTGTTGTTACGGACGAAATGTCGTTCTGTGGGGGTAACATCGTCGTTGAGGAGATGCGGCGCAAACTCGCCATTAAAGGGTTGCTCCGAATGAACGAGCATGTCTGGTTTCGGAAGTCCGGCTGCTTGCGGGTCTTCCAAGACGATGGGCGTGAGTCCTCTGTCCAACAAACCTTGGTCGACGGCTTGGCATCCGGCACCAAATATGCCCAAACTCGCGAGCAGTCCTGTTCTGCCTACTTTGGCAAGAAAATCCCGTCTTGTTACGTCAGGAGCAGTTTCAAGCCAAGTTGTAAAAGGGGGCTTATGTCCTGTTTTTCGCATGACTAAAAAAGGAGACAGGCTTTCCTCCCACTGCGAAAGCAATCGGGAGCCAGCCTAAAACATTAGAAACTACTAAATCTAATCTTGGTGATAACCCTGAAAATTAGGTTACTACAAACGGAAAGAAATCGTGCTTACAAAGCACTCCCACAAGCAGACGCAGCGTTAAGATTTACAGTTGCTTTGTTTCTTTTGACGATAAGGTGAGAAATCTACATATTTTTTCCCTTGCTTCAGACGTTTTTCCCGCTGTTTGATCAAAAAATCCATAAGGGTATCCACGTCACCAAATAGTGCTGCAATTCGCTCCTTCGCTTGTTGGCATTCGTTCAAAATTTTATCATTCATGAGAGTTCCTCCAGTATCGCATTTGGTGATGCAATGCGGGGCGGCGAATAACCTGCTTCACGACAAATCCGCTCAATTTTTGGTATCGTGTGTGGGTTTGCAAGATGGGCAAAATTCCATGTCGCTAAATAGGGAATTGCATGGATTGCTGTAACAGCTACGTGGACAGCATCAGCAAGTGCTATCTCCGGTATTGCTTTTCCAATGATGAGTTGCTGTGCAAATGCTCGCTCCAAATCCAAAACGTCCACGACAGCCAAACCTTCTATAGCCTTCAGTTTATCTACGACTTGGGTTCTATCCCCAATTGATATTTCGGTAATTACAAGGTCCGACAGTACGAATTCAAAACGTTTATCGTGCCAAAACTCACGGGTAATTCTTTGCCATTCTGATATCCGTGGGACACGACTCTGCCTTGAGACCAAGTAACTTGGTATTGTTGAGTCAATGTAAACAGTAAACACAATATGCTTTTCTCGAGGTTAGGTTAGCATCTATTAAATAATAACACAAAAAACTTTTTGGTGCAAGCGTTAGAGGATTCGTTTTGTCTGAATCAATTACGGATTTTCGCATTCGCGATTCAGGCCACACCGATTGTAAAAACGTTTATCCCATTAACCTTATCATTCATCCGGCATCCGGTAGGTGCGGTTTCCTAACCGCACCGGGCATAGCCAAAAACAGTAGAACCTTTTAAGAGGAATCGTCAATCAGAATTGGTATTACTTCAATACCTCTGCAATTGGAATTATATCTTCATCAGGAATAAAGGTAAGTTTCATAAAATAGTAAAGGTCGTTTCCGAGGCCTTGGAGGTTCATATTAGCGGGCATAGTGTTGGTTAAACCAGATCCGACTTCAGTATCAAAGTTTATATATTCTCTGTCATGCAAATCTTTGCATTCATACAAAACTGAGTAGAGTTCCTTTGAGAATCCTCCATAGTTTCTATAGTTTTCATTACGTAAGCCAAACCGATCTTTCACTACAATAAGTTTCAATATACAAAGTTGTCGATACGTAAGTTCTTCGCCTACCTTGATAATTTGATGTCCCATATCCGCACTGACATTTGAAGAAAAGGAGATACCCGCTTTTAAATATCCCATGTACGGAATCTTCTTTTCCTGTGGTTCTCGCTGACACTTCAACATCACGGCCTCTGCAATCTCTTCTGCATCGGATCTACCTGTTGATTTTTTATCGAAAAAACCATCGTTACGTAGACTTTCACCATGACGATTACATCCGGTTTTTGTATGGCGTTGAGGAACGGTCTGGTAATTTGTTCGTTGACGCTCCATGCATCACGCATGTGGCGTAGAACATTTACAAACGCACTGGTGATGGTGTTTTCGCTATTTGCCATAACTTCTCGAATTATTTGGGAGTCAATACTTACGCAAATAACGCTGCGTTGGGTTCGCCACGGTAAAGGACAACACTATACTGCAGGTTCAAAGTTTCATCGGACGCAAGGCGGAGCGGTTCGTAGTAGACGAGCGAGGGATGGATTAAGCAGTAATTCTCACGATTGCGGACCCACCACGTTGTTGGATAGCGCGGGTTATCGGGATGATCAACAATAGCGACACCGTAGGTTTCGTTGTCAGTTGGGTGTTGTGTCGTGAAGCTGCACCAACGGCTCTGTTGACCGAAGATGTCCATCGGTTCAGTGCGTCCATCGGCATCCAATAGGTTGCCCGGTGTGATGATATTGTCAAATCGGATCGCCATACCGCTGTAGAATCTACCGTCTGCACCGGGTTCACCGCGTCGTAAATCTAAGACGACCTCACGCTCGTTCGGTTGGAGCGTTAGCGACACAGAAATTGGCATTGCTTCTGCTGTCGGTGGATGAACGGTTATCTCTCGTTGTTCCGTTAGATGCGTTGTGCCTTCCCAATCAATCCACGCGTTTTCTGTTGTTAGACTTGCGCTGTCGGCATCTGCATTTTGTGAGACAATCCGCTGGTGAACGATCTTTCCGAAACCTGTCGAGTCGCTACCGGGTGCCGGTTGTTCCCAGAAATTAACTTCGTTGACCTTTTTCCATGCGACCCATAGCCCTTGGTGATGCACATGGTCGCCGGGTTCGTTCATTGTGAGCGGCGGCGCACCGGGTAAGTTCAACGGATGGCAGAAGGGACGGTTGCCGTCTTCCGGGAAATGGTAGCCTAAGACCTGCTGGTCATTCCAAGCGACTGTTAAACTGTTTTGTGTTTGTGAGAGTGTAAACATATTTTTTTCCGTAGTGTTACTGGTTTTATATTTTTCAACGAATTATAGGTCTTGCTCTGGATGATAACCGTGTTCTGCAAGCGCAGTAGATACAGATGTCCAGATGGCTCGTGCTTGTTCAACCGCCTCGGAGGCATCTGTCTCGGTAGCTCCTTGTCTATCCTCTGGATACCGTGCTTCAACTGCCCATCGGGTTAAATTCGATAGGTCTGGATGCGCGGTTTTGGGTTGCCAACTCTCAGGTAACAAATCCCGTAGAACATTCAAGTCATGCGTTCTCCGAAAATCGATCTGTAAGAAAATTAGTGCTGCTTTTAAAGCTTTTTCAGCAGCTTGTTGCGCGTGCCAACCGGATTGGCGAGGGGGAACGTGTGGATGCCCTAAAAATATTTCAGCTGTTGTTAAGTCTTCCTCTGCATGGCGGAGCCAGCGGGCGGTGTCCGCGAGCCGATCATTCGTTTGCATAGCGTCCGTTACTTCTCTGTTCAGCAGCGCAGGGTGTTGGACGGATCCGCTGTGTGCGGCTGCATTCAAGTTCTTCCAAAGGATTTTACCCTCTTGTTGGGCATACCGCAACACCGATCCGATCCGCGTGCGACTGCGTTCCAACTCTTCCGGTGTTGATACAAGGATGTCCTTTGCCACGGGTACATCGGATAGGGCACGCCCAATGTCAATGGCAGTTTTCCGTTTATCCGTGAGTTCTGCGAAAACCACGAGCAGATCTATATCGCTATCTCGGTCCGCGTCCCCTCGTGCCTGTGAACCGAAGAGGATAATCTGTAGCGGGTCAAATTCACGCACAATGCGGTCTGTCATGATTGAGATAAATTCGTTATCCATTGCCCGCTCCTTTTATCCTTAAGGGCAGTTCTTACGCAAGTTGAATAGGTTAACATCATCCAAAAAAGCGTTCATAGTCATCATGATGTCCTATCCAGAACCACGTTACCGTATCCTCATTTAAGACACCAACTGCACGATAGCCGCGAGTGATCCTTACCGATCAAATGCTTTCCTTGCTATTAATACATTTGAAATGCAAAGAATTATGAAACGGGTTGGAAATCCATAACTGATAAGCCTTCTTAGCTTGATTCTTAAGCGTTTCGTCAAGAGTTTGATAAGTTGTCCAAAACGAAGGTAATGTTACAGACTTCATAGCCGATCCAAATCCATCGGTTCTGATTTTCCTTCAGCAATTTCCTGTTTGGCACGACGGGCGGCCGCCATAAGTTGTTCTTGCGTTCTGTCAAAGGATGCGTCCCAGCGAAGTTCGTCCTGTAACTCTTCTAACTGCTCAATTTGGATTTCGCACATCCTAATATGACTTTGTAGTTCGTCAATTTGGCTTTTGAACATCTCAATTTCGGTTTGTGCCATCTCAACATAACTTTGTAGCCTTTCTATTTGGCTTTGTAACATCTTAGCACTTTTTTCTTGTAACTTTTCATTGGATTCGTCGGCTAACTTCGCGATATATTCTCGCAGATGCTCTAAGACCCGATTCTGCAGCGTTTCAGGCAGCGCATCTAACATTCCTGTCATAGTTGCAGTAGTATTAGAAGCCATCGTTAGATCCTCCCAATCTTAGTTGAGGTATGGGTTCACGACCTCGCGCTCCAGTGCCAAGCCTTCCCATTCGTCATCTCCGGGGCCGTCATAGATGAGCGTATGCGGCCCAGCAAAACCGGCTTTCTGGGTGAGTTCAAGGCATTGCACGTAATCCTTTTTGTCCATCTCGCGCGGTGCAGCGAAGTGGGCTTTGGTATGACACGACTCTGCTAATGGCGCAATCGCGGCAAGGTCTTCGTATTTTGTATCGCCACGCCAATTGCCAAAGTCGAGACAGAGTCCCACCTTACCGTCTAATCCGCTTAAAATCGTGTTGACGTTTTCGGGTGTAGAGAAGATAGAGAACCAGTTTTCGCTCATCAAACGGATGCCTGCGGTATCCGCGCGTTCGGTAAGCTGCGAGAGGACATCTCGGCTCTGTGCCACGGTCTCCGCCGATGGATCTGCTTTACCGCCGATGACGCGGGCACACTTCGCACCGAGTTCGCCAGCAATATCAATCCACTTTTCTATCCAAGCGATATCGCGCGCTGCGTCAGACGGATGGGTGATGTCGCCGTCATCAATCAGCAAAGAGAAGAGCTCGACATCGGCATCTGCAAGTGCGGCGCGGAGTTCAGCGAGGTACGTTTTCTCAACAGAAGGCAGATGGAAGTGACAAATCTCCAAAGTCCGAATGCCGAATTCAGCAACGCTTGCGGGTAGTTCTAAGAGTGGAATAGGTCCGTTGTTATGGGTTTCGGTAGGAATCTGCATACCGTGCGCGGGTCCGGTGAATCCGGGTTTCCCGAGTTGCCGATGCAAACTCCACGTTGAGACTGAAAGGCGTGGTGTTGACATAGTTTTAATTCTCCAAAATTACGATCCGAAGATCGCTAAACGTGATGCTCACCTAATAACAGTTTGAAATACATATCTAATCCAGAAACCGCTTGTTGTTTCTCTATCGGATTTATGTGAAACCGCTTTTTCAGATAAGGGTGATGTCTAATAGCATCGCTAATGAAAGCAGATTTATATTGTTTGAATAGGTTATCATCTATAAGCACATCACAATTCCCAAAATAGAAAGGGAGTCTATGCAGGTTTCTTTTAAACACATCTACATAAGCATAGTAATCCAATTTTCGTTTGTCAAGGACGATTGTATTCGCGCTATAACTTTCAACAAAAGTGCGGTTTCTTTTTAGTGCATTGATGTCGCGCATTGTCCAGAAAAACAGAGGATCCTCTTTTTCGGAGTGCTGGACATCCCCTTCCACATACGTCGGTTGATTCTTCTTGGGATATTTATTAATATAATTACTAATATAATCAAAATCGCCGAGACAAAAATCGCTTTTACCTGCTACACGAAAACGAAAGGCGCGGATAAAATCGTACACCATTCCTTGTGTGTCTTTCTGGTAAAGCGCGAGGACAATTGGGAAAGCTGTGTGTTTCGCCGATTCAGGAAATTCTGAACTGCTGATGAGTAGACCGTCTATCAATCTGTAATTTTCAGTGAACGCCTTTAGTAGTCTAAAATTGGTAGGCTTAATCAAATAGGATAACGGATGCAAAACACAGATAAGGTCCGCTTCGAGTTTGTTGTAGGAACGGAGAAATGATATACCTAAGTCCCGACAGGCTATATCTTCATCAATGTCAAAATCAACGTCTTTGATATTGTGCCGAATAAGAGATGTTTTATCGTTATAGGGTGGATTTCCAACAACTATCAAATCAGACTGCTGCGGCACACCGAATTTTTCCCTTGATATATCACACAAAGCGTTGGTTTGAAAGAACCGAACTTTATTATCGTTCTTTTTTGCTACATCAATTGCGGTTTCGTCTATATCACAACCAATTGTGATAGCCTGCCCACAATCTTTCAGAAAATCCCCGTATCCACACGCGCTATCAATGACAGTGGTCTGTGAATCCACATAAGGCGCGATCATCTCCCACGCTGTCCCTACAATTTCAGGCGGCGTGTAGTAGCTTCCCAAATTCACTCTGCTTTCATACGCTAAATGTGCTTGGCTCATTTTTCAATTCATCAATCTTTTCTCTCAAGATTAGGAAATGAGGAACGCCGAAAGTCCACAGAAAGTTGATGCCGATTCAATTTTTCCTGGCATGTTTTATAGCGGTCCCTACGACAATACCGAGGCAAACGAGAAACACTATAAATACACCGAGGACGGCCCATTCTCTCCAATCCATCATAAATCCTCCAATTGATTTATCTTGCGGTATGCAATACTATTGACCCAAACAATTACAAGGGCAACCAAAACTGTTCCAAGCAAGCCAGACAAAAAAAGAAATGGATTAACTCTTCCGTAATTTTGAATTAGCCAAGCAATCAAGGAAATGTCCGTGGCAATCAAAATAGCAAATATTACCTTCAACCATCCAATTTCTTCCTTAATCTTATCAATATGTGCCATTACACCTATCCTTATCAGCGAATCACAGTTATAAGTTTCGATCAATCCATGCGACGACTTTTTCGACCATGACAGGGGTGCCGTCGCCAGAGAAAACATGATCTACGCCGGGGAGTTCAAGGAGTTCTGTGTCTTCGTTTGCGAACTGAAGGATGTCGTGGCTATCTTCAGGTGGAACAATATCGTCTTCAGTACCGTGAACCAGTAGCCACGGCACGGCAAATTTACTGGCACGTTTTGCGACGCTGTCAATCGTTGCCATGTCATCTACATAAGCCTGTGAGAGCGGGCAATCCGGTTCGTCCCACATGAAACCTTCGTCGGGTGTAACATCGCCGAATTCACGTTCCGCAAACGCTTTTGTATGCACCATCCCCGCAAGCGAGACAAGTGCTTTGATGCGTTCATCCGTGGAGGCACGCAGTACACCGACTGCACCACCCATACTATGCCCGACATAGCAGACTTTATATTCGCTGAGTGCGTCAATGACGTTACCGAGGTCGGCGACCTCTTTGGTGATAGTGGAATCCGTGAATGCGCCTTCTGATTCGCCGTTGCCGGAGAAGGAGAAGCGCAAGGCAGAAATACCGGCTTCAGCGAGTCCTTCTGCTAAAGCGATGAGCGCAGGTCTGTCTTTGTTGCCGGTGACCCCGTGTCCGATCACTACAATTCTATTTCCCTCGCCTTCGTGAAAGGTATAATCAAGGCGTTCACTGTGTTCATTTCTAATTTGGTTAAACATAAGTTTGTTTTCTTAATATGGAGTGTCTTCAAGTGTTATCTTATGATTAATGGAAACACTTAAGACAAGTGGAAGGGTTATGTTAGTGGATATTTTTCTTTTTGAACAAAGGTCGATATAACCCTTGAAGATTCTGTGTAGGAAGCAGTTCTTTAAAATTACTAATCAGAAACTTTGCTTAAATTTTTCCTTAAGCTCTCAATTTTTTTAAGAACTTCAGGTGGTGTAGGTGGCGCGGGGATATATTTCCTGCCGCGTGTTTTTTCCCGCGCATTAACCTTCCTCAGATAAGCAGTGAGCTCTTCCATTGAGTTGAATTGGGCAGCGAATTCTGCCTTCATCCGATAGCATTCTTCAAGGATGGGGTCCGTTGGCGGATCAAGTTTTTCTTGCATTACGAATTGCGGTTTGCGAGGCACGAATGCCTCGCAAATATCCTTGTGTGGCGAGTTACGCGCTATGCCCATTGCCTTTCAAAGCATCAACAACCTTTTCGGGTTTAATCGGCAACTCGGTAATCCGTATGCCGATAGCATCTTTGACAGCATTTGCCATCGTTGCCAATGTTGGGGTGATGGGCGGTTCACCAACACCCTTGGCACCGTACGGACCGTTCGGGGCTGGAACTTCAACAATAACGGACTCTACAGTCGGTAGATCTGCAGAGGTTGGGACGCGGTAATCGACGAAACCGGGATTGACGTTGCCGTTTTCGTCGTACTGCATCTCTTCCATCATTGCCCACGCGTAGCCTTGCACTGTTCCGCCTTCGATTTGCCCTTCAACCGCCATCGGGTTGATAGCGAAGCCGACATCTTGCGAAGCGACGAGTTTCAGGACTCTGGTTCTACCGGTACCGGGATCAACTTCAACCTTAGCAATCTGTGCCGCGAGTGCCGGTGTGCTGGCCTGTCGGGCAAAGGAACCTTTTCCGACAATGGGACCCCCAGTCGTTGAGAGGCTATACGCCGCAAGTTCGCCTAAGGAGATAGACTTCGGTTGTTCCGCACTGACGACGTGGACTGCCCCATCTTTGAGCTCAAGATCGTCCATATTGGTATTGAGCCGCTCTGAGGCGAGTTCGAGAATCCGTCGGTGTGCGTCCTCAGCCGCCAACTTGGCGGTATTGCCCATTGTGAATGTCACAACGCTTCCACCTGAACCTGTAGAATACGGTGCGGAATCCGTATCGCCGCGTCGAATTGTGACGCTTTCATACGGCACCGTCAGGATCTCAGCGATAATTTGTGAAATCGCAGTATCCGTTCCAGTGATGTCCATAGACCCGTGGAAGATACGGGCACTGCCATCCTCATGAACCGAAACGTAGACACCCCCAGGACCGCAACCATTCGTCCAATCACCGACTGCGACACCCCAACCTTGGTTTTCGTCGGCTTCGCGATCCCACCATCCAGCGGCATCGGCGACAGCCTCCAGTGTCTCTTTATAGCCGACTTTAGGTTCGTTGCTACCCGCTGGAACGGGATCACCCTCTTCACGCATGTTAATGAGACGGAATTTAACGGGATCCATGCCGATACGTTCTGCTATCTCGTCGAGTTGAGATTCGCCTGCGAAGATGGCTTGTGGCGCACCGGGTGCTCTATAAGCGGCTGTACCGGATTTGTTGGTGTGAACGCCGTAAGCGTCTACCTTGAGGTTCGGAATCTTATAGACCCCTCGGACCCGAATTGTGCTTCCGATAGATGCGCCAGAGACGGAGCCAGAATCCCAGAAAGCGAGTGCCTCGCGTGCAAGGATGCGCCCATCATTCGTGGCACCTGTTTTCAGTTTAATAACGCATCCGGGTGCGGGTCTGCCGTCGGTGAATTCCTCCTCGCGCGTCATTTGGACGCGAACCGGACGACCTGTTTTCTGCGAGAGTAATACGGCTGGAATGTGTGTGATAATAACCCCGAAACGTCCGCCAAAGCCACCACCCATCGTCGTTCCGATGACGTTAATTTGCGTCAACGGGATGCCGAGTGTGCCAGCAATACCAGATCGGATCGCGAAGGGACCTTGGGTGGATGCCCAGACAGTGATTTTACCAGATGAATCTGCACTGGCAACTGAGACGTGCGGTTCCATATAGGTTTGGTGTACCCGGGGAATAATGTATGTATCTTCAACGACAACATCGGATTCAGCAAACCCTTTTTCAACATCACCTGCGTCGGAATGGCTTTCGGCGGAGATGTTATAGTAGACTTCATCAGGGTAATTCTCTAATTCTGCTTCAAGCTTGCTGATTTCGTCGCTGTGATCGTTCTCCTTATCGCGAGAGAGTTTCCGGATTTGTGTGCTGATTTCTCGGCGATTGGGACCGTCCTTTGTGTCATCACCGTGGAAGCGCGGTGCCGAGGGTTTAATGGCTTCCGTAACATCTTGCACAACCGGTAGAACTTCGTATTCGATCTTAATGAGTTCGGCTGCTTCTTCAGCAATATCTGGATCGGTCGCAGCAACAGCAGCAAGCGGTTCACCCAAGTACAGCACTTTATCGGTTGCGAAGACTCTTCGGCCGCTTGGCACATCATCTTGTGTAATAATTGCCCTGACACCCGGAAGTTTTTCAGCTTCGCTGGTGTCAATGCTAAGTATATTCGCATGCGCCTGTTTACTACGGACAATTTTGCCGTAGAGCATACCGGCGGGATGGACATCTGCGCCGTATTGGGCAGCACCAGTTACCTTTTCAACAGCATCAACGCGTGTAACTTTTTGTCCGACAACACTATGTTCTGACATGCAGGTCTCCTTTCACTCTGATAAATGTTAGGTATGTCAATACTTCGTATCTGCTATTCTTCTGTGTTATTCTTGGCAGATGGAAGGACTATTTTTCCACGTTTTATCGCGGCATGAACTTTTTTGCAAACACGAATGGTTTTTCCATCAACCTCATGTTCATACAGTAACTTCACACCTGTGCGACCAGATATGGGACAAGTGCCTCGTCCGTTATTATAAAGACCTTCATGAACTGTGCCGTTCGAGTCTACGTAAAGGTGCCTTATGCCTACTCCACGATGAGTCTTTGCCATTTTTTCTCCTTTTGAAAATAATAACTTTGTTACCTCAATTTCTGACCGAGGTTCGTTAAGAAGTTGAGCGGACCTCT
The DNA here is from genome assembly GCA_003635255.1 of Candidatus Poribacteria bacterium. Taxonomy (GTDB): domain Bacteria; phylum Poribacteria; class WGA-4E; order WGA-4E; family WGA-3G; genus WGA-3G. The sequence goes on from PYJC01000080.1 coordinate 24,850, forward strand.
TCTGCCGCTTGCAAAATTGCTTCTAAAATTTTTGTGTATCCGGTACAACGACAGATATTCCCGCCGAGTGCATATCTGAATTCTTCTTCGGTCCTATCGGGATTTTCATCTATGAGTGCCTTTGATGCCATAATAAAACCGGGGGTACAGAAACCACACTGATAGCCGCCTGTTTCAATAAACGCCTGTTGGACAGGATGAAGTTCACCATCACTGGCTAAACCTTCGATTGTGGTAATCTCTTTTCCAGAGGCTGTGACACCGAGTACCATGCAGGACGTGACGGCTTTACCATCGACGATCACGGTACAGGCACCGCAGTCCCCTGTGCTGCATCCCTCTTTCGTTCCAGTCAAACCGATCGTATCGCGAAGTACAGCCAGCAAGGTTTTGCGGGGTTCAATGAGTAGATCGTGTTCATCACCGTTGATCGTTAGACTGACGGGGAGTTTTGCCATATCTTTTCTCCTTAACTTATTGGACGATGCGAGACATGAAAACTCGCCTCGCATTAGATATATTTCAATAGCAAGTTTCGGAAACCTGCGAGTTGCGCCGAAACGCTATTTTATCCGTTTGCTCTTTCTGCAGCTTGTTCGAGGGTCCGCCTTGTAAGGACATCGACCATTTCTCTGCGGTGTTCAGCGGAGCATCGCAGATCAGATATCGGGCTGGATGCTGCTGCCGCTGCTTCGCCAGCTTGTTCGAGAAGTTCCGGTGTCGGTGCGTTCCCTTTTAGGAGATCCTCCGCCTCTGTTGCGCGAATCGGCGTAGGGGCAACCGCAGCGAGTCCAATTCGGGCATCTGTAATTGTCCCGTTGTCTATATTGATAGCAGCTGCAACACCGATAAACGCTAAGTCCATAACTTCTCGAATTTTGTGTTTGATGTAGTGGGAGCCGGATGCCGGACTGGGTAGCCGAAAGCGTGTGATAATCTCGCCAGATCTTAGGACAGTTTGTCCCGGTCCCGTGAAGAGTTCGTTGATCGGCACAGTTCGTTCGCCATTGGCACTTGCGATGTCAACCTGAGCATCAGCGACAAGCAACCCGGCGACGGTATCCGCTGCGGGGGAGGCGTGTGCGATGTTCCCACCCACGGTTGCAAGGTTTCGGATTTGGATAGAGCCGATTTCCGATGCACCTTCCGCTAACGCAGTGTGGTGTTGCAGAATATCTGCGGACAGCTCAACTTCGCGCACCTTCGTCATCGCACCAATGTTAATGCTATCGCCATCAGTGGTGATACCCGCCAACCCCGGAATTTTCTGTAAGCTAATCACAGACTGCGGCGTTTCGGTGAGTGCCTTCATACCGATAACGAGGTCTGTTCCGCCTGCAAGGAGCTGCGCGTGTTCCTCCGCGAATAGACGAGATGCCTCCGCGAGGGTGGTCGGTTCATAAAACTCAAAACTTTTCAAATTTAATCCTCCGTATCATTTTCCTTCAAGCAATCTTTAGTTTGAGGAAGTCCCTTCATTCAGACACAAGCCCGACTTGGATGTCTGTTAGAGTGCTAAAAACGGGTATAAACATCCGATCTTAAGTGCTTTCTTCATTCTATTCTTTGGGTGGCAGAACGCCCGCGTTACTCAGTTTCTCACGTTCACGAAAGCTTTTGATAATTCCACACAGCATACTGCAACAGCACACCCGATGCCTTCCCCTTTAAAGATTACCCGATTGAAAGGTAATTTGTCAACCTTAAATTCGTCGGATCTGCCTTTATGAAATCGGCCAACCGGGTGTCGATTCCGTGCGGAGTGCTTCTTGGTGTAGGTATCCATTTCCGTTCCCTGTCTTAGGAGTCTGTCTGGGCGCGTGCGAGTTGTTCTCGGAGGCGTTTGACTTCTTCTTCGGCTTGCTGTCGGATGATGACTTCTTGCTCCGCCCGTGCCTCGGCGGTTTCCGCCCGTGCCTCGGCGGTCTCTGCGCGTGTGGCTTGCTCCGCTGCCCGTGCCTCGGCGGTTTCCGCGGGGGTCTGGAGCCACTCCCCCCCAACGGGATCGTAAATCCCTAAACGCCGCTCCCGGATATGGAAATCTAAGCCGAGAATATCTGAATGGATGCCACCATCAACGCCCAGTGGAATAGGGGTATAGACTCCGTCTACTAACTGAAAGCCCATCAGAGGAGAAGGGAGATAAAGTGCCTCTGCATCATAGAGAAGGTAGTTCGGGATACCAAGCGTCGCGTAGAGGTCCATCTTATCTGTGAGGTCGTTCTGATAGGTCGTTTTACTTGAGAACTCCATGACGAAGTCGGGCACCTTCCCCTCTTCCCACACCTTGTAAGTGTGACGCTGCTTTTGACCAATGCCGAAAGAGACGAGGACATCCGGTGCCACGACCGCTCGCGGATCTCCCTCCTTGTAGTATGTCAGGATATCACCGGAGACATAGACATCCGGTCTCTGCGCGAAATGCGCTTTCAGCGTCTGCAAAAGCCAGATGAGGATTTCAAGGTGGAAGTCGCTCGCTGCCATAGGTTCACCGTCCGTGTCGGGGTAGA
>PYJC01000081.1 GCA_003635255.1 Candidatus Poribacteria bacterium
GAACTCATAGCGAGTACGCGCTATGAATGGTTGAAAGTTATACGAAAGTTAATCATTGAATATGCGAGATGACGAAACCCCAGACGGGTCTCTTTGAGTTTATCATAGCTCAGGGCAAGTCTTCGGTAAGTGTCTTGCCACCCGAAAGTTCGCTCAACTTTATATCGGTCTTTGTATATCCTTTTGTCAAACCAACGGAACTTACGCGCAATGACAATAGGTTCTTTAGCATTGCGACGGTTAGGATAAATCACGGGTCTCAACCCGTGTCCTCTAATAAGTTTATGATTCACCTTAGAATCAAAGGCAGAATCAAGTGTCAGAGCCGAACCGCAAAGATCCATGCCAATACGTTTGCTAAAAGCGATTATATCACTCAGGGCTTCGGGCAAAATCGTTGTATCATGTGCGTTGACGGGTTTCAGCGTTATCGGTCCTATGATGAACCCATGATTATCGGTGAGCGTCAACTCTTTTTCGCCTTTCTGATGTTTGTGTCCTGAGTAGCTGATACCGTCGCCCCTTTTTTCACGACGGTGTTTGAACCATCACCGTGAAGGTGTGTCGTATCAAGTTGATCCGTATCAAGCAAGTGTATAACCGACGCTTCAAAGAGGTTCTGATACGAGCCATCTTTTGACCAGCGATGATGCCATTTATAGACATTAGACCAATGGAGTTCATTCCGCCGTGTTCGGAGTTGCTCCCATTGAATACCCGTATGCAAAACATAGAGAATGTAGTTGAATATCTTGTAGAAAGAGAGTTTCGGCTTTGGACCTTTAACACGTTTCTTCAGATGTGGCAAGATATAACGATTAAAATCCTTACGCGAAACCTGCTTCGGAATACCGTTGTATCTCGGAGACTTTTCGGACTCGGAGACCGTCATAAGAGCACCTCTCATAAAGTAAGTGACTATCAAAAGTGGAAATAAAGGGACATAAAGGATCGCCTTTTATTCCACTATTTTACTACATTTTTATGTTTTACTCAATATGACTTCATATCATTTTGTCCTTTAAAGTTAAAGACACAATTAGATACCCGAACGGTGGCATAACGCCGAAAAAATTTAACTTTTAACTCTGTTGTTTTCGAGAACTGTCGTCGGAATCCCATTTTAACGATTGAGCAACTATTACCTAAATCAGTTTGCGGTGCAAAAATAAAAACGCATCCACAAAATGCTTGTGGATGCGTTAAAAAACGATCTACCGCATGGGCTACATGCCAAGCATCATTCCGAATGCTTGAATGAGCGGCTTGAAATCACCAAGCGTGAGAAGCAATTTCCCATCAATTCCGCTCTCCCGTGCTTTGGCGGAAAAACCGATGCTGTAACTCTCTGGCAGATTCATGAGCATACCAGAATACATCTGTATTATCATAACACTCTCTGGCTCCATTTGTTCTATCACTGGCAACATGCTTTTAAGTGCTGTAATTGGTGAAACTGCCAGAAGCACGTTGCTGTCGGCACCTAACTTTCCGATGAGGCCCTGATAACTCGGATAGTTAGAAAATTTTTCACCGTTTCCCGCTCTCCTATCAAGGGCTGTTTGAATCAATTGCGGGTTGGTTCCTGTTGCGAAAAGAAGCTGCCCATCGGTAAAAGCGTAATACCAGTGCCATTCGGGTGGTATTATATCAAGATCAACGGTTTGGAGCAGTGTTCCGTCAAAAGTCTCTTTGAGGTTCGGGAAGATGTAACTTTTGATTTCAACACCTTTGTGTATTGTAGACGGACCCACATAAGCCGTTTTGAAATTGAGTTTTTCCAGAAACACTTCGTCTATGTAAGTTATTGCGCGCTGTTCATCTTTCAGTTCATAAATGAAGAGATGATTCGGTAAAACGCCATCCCCGAAACTCGTAGAAATACTCCATCGGTCCGCCAGAGATTCATAAAACTCCTTCACCTGTTCAAGAAGTTGATCTCCTTTTTCCTGTTTGTTTCGGATGTCTTGTGGCGTAAAGTCTAACCAAGATGTGCTAATCTCGGTTAGCAACTTTGAACTACCTTGGAAGGCCGCATTCAAAGTTGCGCGGTTTGGCAGCTCACCGAGGTGTGTTAAGTCGGCAGACACCTCTTGGAGGACGTTCACAAATTCGCTATCCGTTTTGAATTCGAGGGAGGGTGTGATTTGGACATCAGTTCCTTCCATTTGCAGTCGTGCGTTTACTGATTGCAGCTGCTTAATAAACTCTGTCCTGTCTCTGAGTATATCTTCAAAGAGGTCTCCAATTACTAAACCCACCATTCCTGAATTATTTTTCAGACTTTCTGTCATTGATTTCCACTCTTCTTCAAGTGAACCATCAAGCGAAGCGATAACGCCTTCGATGTCAAAGCAGACACCTAACTGATCCGTGCCTTCAAGAACATCGGTAAGGAAAGATTGATAGCCTCGGTTCTCTGTGATAGCTTGTATCGTTCCATTACGGGTATCAATAACATTTTCACAGACCGCGCGCTGCTGTGAGAAAACGAGAATGTCGTCTAATATAGCAAAACTGTTGCCATCGCCATTTTCGCTCCAATAGGCAGCGTTTTTATACGCTGTTGGTGTGCTTCCGCCAGTTTCCGTTTCAATCACCTGCTTGATCGTTTCGGTGTCCTTTAAATGGATGGCTGCAGAAAGCTGCAGCGGTTTCAAACCGGTAAGGAAGATTGCAAAATCTCGGTTCAAATCCAATCCGATGGCTTCAAAATCGGCTAAGCTCTCAAAATTAGCACCGAGGGCACTCGCTAACATTTGGGCGAGAATTTCTGGTGATCCTGATTGCGGTGAAAGGTCTGTGAACAGTGTGTTAATTTTATTATCCAATTCAATCGCGTTCGGACAATAGATAATGCCCAAGGTTTTTTCTGGAATTAGATGTAGCACACTGTCGCTCGAAACAGTGGGTGAAGGCGTGTCTACTGACTGATCAGGCACTGCGTTACTAAAGCATACCGTCAGAAATGCTAACACTATAATGAAAGATAAGGATAAAAATTTCTTTCTCATTTTTTCTCCTCAGGATAATGCCGCGTAGCATTAACCCTTTTCGTTTCCAAGCGAAACGTGAAACATTCCACGCTGGTAGGTAATAATATAAAGTTTGTTGTTTGAGAAAACAAGTTCTCGGATGCCATCAGGAACTTCTGCGGAGACCTTCTTCCAGTTACCACGATTATCCAAACGATAGGCACCGGCGTTACACACCCCGTAAACTGTAGTGTCATCAACAGCAAGACTCGCAACAATAAGACGTTCGCCTTCAGTATCAGTGAGCACGCGCCAGTGTTCCCCGTTTTGCGAGGTTAAGACCCCTTTATTAGTCGAAACGTAAACCGTTGACCCTACAAAGATTATCTCTTTGAAACGTTTAAATTGAAGCGGCAGGTTTGGCGTAACGTCTTTCCAAGTGGTTCCCTCATCAAACGATTGGAAGAGTTTACCGTCTCGCATACCGACGTAGATAGTTTTTCCCGAAACAGCCAACTGAAATCCTTCACGACTGTTGTGAGGTTGTTTCCCAGCATCTATGAGACCTGTACTAACCCATTCCCATGTGCCGGGTTTACATTTGAAAAGTTCTCGCCTATACTCAATATAAAACGTCTTATCACCAACTGCAAGCGCGCCGAGTGTCACCTCACCTGCTAATAGATCTTTTGCGTCAAGTTTGTCATCATATTCAAAGGAGGGGAGTCCGTGAACGGGGCTGAGCGTATTACTATCAGCAGACAACTGGAAAATGCGCAACTTGCTTTTTCTTGTAGGTGCACCAAAAATGTCTCTTTTGCCTTTCTCAAGGAAAACCCCGTAAGGGACATCGTCAGCGACAACTAATCTCTGATTGGGAAAATCAGGATCACGAGGCGAATTCCAACCGGCTCTGAAGTTAACAGAAGTCCACGTCTCGCCGTGGTCACTTGATTTGACAATTTTCCAGTCGTTGTGGACGTAGAGCGCGTTTTTGAACGCGACTAAATTCCGCATGCCGGTTCCTATCATTCCTCTCATAAACGGGTGCCACGATTCACCACTGTCGGTTGTCCGATGGAGACGATATTTACCCGCATAAAAGGTATTGTCATTGACACCTACAGTTGGCATGTAAGATGGAATATAGAGTATTTCTCCGAGGTCTGTCCATGTTTGCCCACCATCTCTTGAGCGGATGCCATTATTGCTGCTCACCGCTAAAAGCGTGTCACCAGTAACCATGAGTTTAATATCTCGTGCTGGCTGCATAGGGAAGGAGACCTTTTTCGGTGTTATGTCAGTCCATGAATTCCCTAAGTCTGTTGAATGGAAAATCGCCCAATGGATTTTCCCTTTCATGACTGAGTCGCCATACTGTTTCTGGGCTTCGGGCAATTTCATGCGTGAGTAGTCTGGGCTTACTGCAACATAAAGGTCACCTTCCGAGACCGCGAAGGTGTCGAAGGCGTTAAAAGGAGAACGTGTCTCTATCGGCAATTTTTTCCATGTACCTGAGTTAAGTCGGTAGAGCCCTCGGTTTGTAAGAGTGAACACAGTATCTCCAATAGATGAGGCTGCTGAAATTTTTTCGTCTGATGATTCATCGTCAAAGTTAAAGCCGTCGTTAAAGGCTATCCACTGTTTGCCTGCATCGGTAGAGCGGAAAACACCTTTTTTCTCTATAGCAAGGTAAAAAGCTTGGTCTGTTGTTATTAATCCGACAGCCCTACCTTCTGGACGACTACCGAGCGCATGCCACGTCTTGCCACGATCTGTTGAAGACAGCACCTCTTTAACGGAGACAATATAAAGCCTATCACCGCGTTCTGCCATCGGCATCGGATAGAGTTGACCATTCGTTACACTCGCATTGACGAGTGTCCACGTTTCCTTGTCTGGGGTGAGTTTGTATATACCGATCGGTGAGGCGGCGTAGACATCGCCTTTGGCACTCGCGAGGAAACCTAAGATAGAAACGCCTGCTGGCCCGCTTGCTTGTCTCCACTGCGGTTTTGTTGACGTGCTTTTTTCATCTACTACCTCCGTGGCGGCAGCCAGCACAAAAGGTTCTGAGGCTTGCGGTCCAATACCACTGCGTTTGCCGTCGGTGTCAAAACGTCCCGCTTGGTTTCGTAAATCCCGTTTTGCCTGTGTATCAAGCACAATCGGTGCGTCAATGATTTCAATGGTGGTTTCGGATTGGGCATTTACGTTGTAAGGGTTCTGAAAACGGGCAAGGTATTCGGAACCTACACCCATTATTAGAAAGATAAAAATCGCTGTTGCGGCAGAGACTGCCCACGGCACTAAGGGTTTGCTGCTCGTCGGGGATACCGGTTTTATCTCTCCAGCTTGTCGCATAATGTTCTCTGTGAAGTTGGTAGGTAATTGGACGCTGCCGAGGGTTTCGCGTATCATATTTTCCTGCTCCTTTAAACGGTTCCGTGCGCGTTGAAGGCGGCTCTTAACGGTATTCGCGGACACACCTAAGAACTCACCAATCGCCTGACACGTCATTTCGCCAAGATAATGGAGTGTCACAACCGTGCGTTCACTCTCCGGTAGTTGTTCAAGAAGGTTTTTGATGAATCCACGGCGATATTCAACAGAAGCATTCTCGCGTTGTTCATCTTCGTAGGAACGGTAGGATAATCCATCGATTTCTTCTTCGCTTGTGTTTTCCAACGATTCCATCTGCGGTTTCTGTTTTCGGTACCAAGCGGTACAGACCCGATCGGTGATAACATAGAGCCATCCGGCAAACTGGTTCGGATTTTTCAATGTTCCAAGTTTTTGGTATACCTTCAGGAATGTGTCCTGTGTCAGTTCCTCGGCAATATGGAAATCGCCAACCTTCCGCCAAGCGAGTGCATGAACCCGCTTTTGGTGTTTCTTTACCAATACGGTGAAAGCACTCTCATCGCCTGTCAAAAAACGGTTAATGAGTTGTGCATCTTCGTTTTTCATCGAATCTCTCCCGCGTAAACTAATACCAAATTATAGTAAAATCCGAAAGTATATGCACACCCTTGGTAGGTGCGGTTTGATGAAGTTTAAGAAAATATTTCGGTAATTCTATATTTTCCCCGGACCCGGTAGGTGCGGTGTTTTTGCTTGGGTGTTTCCCCTAAGCAACCGCACCGGACTGCCCAAGAAATTACCGAATTAAAAAATTAATCTTCATCAACCGCACCGGGTATACACCAAGAACGCCGCAATTACGCCCATGAAATTTTTGTTTGCACTTTCAATCGTAAGAGTTATTTCCCGCCCTGTGAAACCGAAGATTTGATTTCATATCGCGTTAATTCAAGCGTTTTCTCCTCGGGCGGCTCCAACCCAAGTGTCTTTTCTTCCTCGGACAACTGGTGATTGTGGACAAATTTCACAATGCCAACACTCGGAGCTAACCAGAGTGTTGCCAAAGATACATCCTTTTGTTCTTGATGCACCGGTTCTGGGTTGCCTTCAAGCGCAGCTATCTCAGGTGGAACTATCATTATTGACGCATCTGTTCGGTACTCGATGACTAAACAATCCGCAAAGGTACCGGCAGACGTTTCAACGGTTTCTGTACCTGTGACGTTTCCAGTCTCTACGAGAGATGTATGGGTGATGACAGTCTGCTTTGTGGGGACTCCCGGTATCTCAGGCATTCCCTTGAATTCAGTGGTCATGTTCGCTACAAGGTTTAACGTAAGGGCAGTCCATTCTTCATTGAAAGTAGCAGGTGTCGGTAATAGGTAAAAGTGTTCTTGTGATTCTACCGCAACATCGTAATCTATTTCAACAGAGATGTTTAATCCCTGAGTCGCTGCATCCTGCTGTATTTCTTCACGCGCCTGTGAAATGATTTTATCTATCTGTCGCGATTTAACTGCCTTGGATGCATTTTCAATTTCAGAGCCGACAAAAAACGCGACCGATGCGTCTCCGATTTGATAAAAGTACGGTTGAACGTAATGCTCAAAGTCTGTCCAATTTTCCAAAGGTGGTTCGTAACTAAAAGCACGATAAGTTTCACCATCAATTGCTTCTGGTTCTACCGCATATCGCGTGAGTTCGTTGCCATCTTGGTCTTCGTAGGTCCAGGAGCTGCCGACTGTATCGGGGAAATAATAGTTCGCCCATTCATTTCCCATCAAGGTCGCGCTGAAGCCGAAGATGAATAAGGCAATTGAGACAAATCCAATTTTTTTCAACATGGGTGCTTCCTTTCACAATTTTCGCCACGGTTTTATTTTCCCGAAAGCGAGTGTAAAATTAAAAAAACATACGAAACTTTTTAATCCCACTCTACTGCTGTTACTATTAATGACGCGATTTAAAATGTGAAAGGTTGCATAGTCGAAAAAAATCTTAATTTTATTTTATTCAGCCTTGACCCTGAGATGTGCTTCTCTTGCCTCCATACGGGTTTGAACATCATTGGCATGCAAATCCGGTGTGATCAAATAGATGCCTGATACGTCCCCAAGATATGTGAGTTCATAAGCGGCAGCACGTTGGATCATCGGGTGTGCGTGGGCCAGTAACGTTTTCAAACCCGTACGGGTCGCTGCTTTGTCCGCGATAGCCTCCCAATCTGACACAAGGTGCGGGGCATAATTGTTGGCGTAAAACCAAGGCTCGGTCAAAACGTTCCGCCGCTGCATCTGCGTCCTTGAAGGCTGTAGTCTACTTAGCGTTACTGCACCTTTCTGGCGTTGCTTCGCATCCCAGTGTCGAAGTTCGCGCGCTGCAAGTGCCGTGAGCCATTCCACCGCGCTGTCATCTCCGAGCTGCTGGAGGGCGAGTGCAGCTGTATCGGAGGCTTCTCGGAAAGCGATACGTCGCAGCCTCTCACGTGCCCGGGCATCTCCGTTCGCACGCAGTGCCTTCATCGCAAGTTTCTGTGATACATGCGATCCATCTAACATTTGAATCCAGAACGGGGTCAAGTTGGGTGCTGTGAACTTTGCTAACGCATTTAAAGCCCACTTACGGAGCGCAGGGTTTCTCTCGGAATCCAATGCAAGTTTTTTGAGCAGTGGGATCGCTTTTGGCAGTCTCAATTCCCCAAGTCGATGTAAGGTCCTGATCGCCTCCATGCGATGTGCTTCTGTCTCAAGTTCGGCCTCCATCAGTGCGAGCATCCTGTTCACCTTGTCTACCGTCGGAGGCTCGATATCAAAATGTACTTCGGGTGCTGTGAGTATTCCTGTCCATGCCATGAAGCCAAATCTAAGCCCATCTGCCCAAATGTGTATACGCGGTTGAATCGTGTAACGTCCCACCTGGTCTAACCAATGAAATGTAGAAAGGGAAACGGTTTGTGTTAAGGTGCCACCGGCCTTTAAGGTATGGTAATCTGCCGCTCTTGGCGGGGCAGGACTCACCAGAGGACCTCTAAAAAGCACCAAAGTGCCATCCGGCTGCCGAATCTCCACTCGCTCTAAGAAAATAATCTCGCGTACTGGCGAAATCTTAATTGTGCGGGTGCCGATGTTCGTGATACGGTAGGACAAAGCGATACGTTCACCGTAATCATAACGCGGTTGCTCGGTTTCAATTTCCAACTTTAGCGGTGCCACCCCTGACAAGACAGCCAAAACGGTGTGTGCAGCATTCGCGATATTCGGATTCATAGCACCTGTGAGTTTTTGCAAAGCCGGGCGCATCTCAACAATCTTCAGCTGCTTGATGAGATTCAGCGTGTTGAGTTGAACGATTGGATCTTCGTCGGCGAGTAATCGCGGTAGGTATGTGGATATCTGTGCCTTCCACAACCGTCCAAACCTTTCGAGGGTTTCAATCGCTATCAGGCGTATCGGATATGATTCATCTAATGCAAGCCTTGCGACTGCATCAACAGCCGCTTCGCTATTATAGGTTGATAAAGCGCGCAACGCCCTATGACCTGTTTTCTGTTTCGCGATTTTCACGAGAGATTTAAATCCTGCTGTTCCCATATTTTGCAATGCGTATGAGATTGCATCTTGAAGCTCGTATGCTTCGGTTTCAAGATAAATCTGTCCGTAGAATGGGGCGAGTTCAGGCGCGTGAATGTTCCGTAAGACGCGCGCAATTCTGTCGTGAATTTCGGGCGAGGTATCCCGCGCGAACTTCTCTAATAATGGTGGTACAACCGAGACACCAAACTGTGGAAGTCCCATGATCACGGTATCTGCAAACCTTGAGTCAATCAGATTCACTAAGATCGGAAGCGTCTGTGGGTCGCCAATTCGGGCGAGTGTTGCCACCGCCCTCTCCCGAAAAGAACCATCAAGCGACTTCTCACCTAAAATATTGAGAAGAGTCGGGATTGCGCGTTTATCTTTGAAGGCACCTAACGCGAACGCAGCATCCATTCGGGTTTCCGGGGCCCCTAAGCGGGTCACAAGCATCGGAATAACACGCTCATCCCGGAGCCTGCTCAGCACTTCAACAGCGATGTTCTGAGTTATCTCACTCGCCTCAGTATCTATGGTCTGAATCATTAAGGTTCGCGCGTACGCGGTATCAATGTCGGTGATTGCGTTCGCTGCTGTCCTGCGGACGTGTTCATCGGTATCATGTAAAAATACTTCTGTGAGTGTAGGCAAGGCACGGGAGTCAGGGTAGGAATTTCTCAAGAAATAGCAGGCGTGCCAGCGCGCTTCCGGGCTTTCGTTTGTAAGCGTTTGGATCAGAAAAGGAACCGTGTTGTCCCCCATCAAGGCAAGATCGTATGCCGCTTCACGCCAAATGTCCCAATCAGCAGTTTGTAACTTTTCGAGTGTCTTCACCGCGTCGGGCCCCGTCTCACACCCTACGACGATAACTAAACACAGGATCCATATTCCGTATCTCATAGATCAAACCCCTCTATTGCGTTTTAGTATACGCTCCTGCAGTGCTGGAGTCAAGGTAAAGCTTCCCTTGACAGAAAACTAAAAAATAGGTATACTGAAAGACATCATGAAACTCTTATCTATAAACGTTTCAAAGCCGAAACCTATTCAATACGGCGGAAAGACGATCCGAACCGGCATCTTCAAAGAACCGGTATCCGGCACCGTCATGCTCAGGGAAAAGAACATTGACGGTGATGGACAAGGCGATCTGCGGGTACATGGTGGCACCTATAAAGCCATCTACGGATACCCGTATGAGCATTACGCCTACTGGCAGCGGGAGTTGCAAAGAGACGACTTGAACTACGGGCAGTTCGGCGAGAATCTCACTGTCGAAGGACTGCTGGAAGCTGCAGTTCACATCGGTGATGTCTTTCAGATAGGCATGACAGTCAAATTACAGATTACGCAACCGCGCGTACCGTGTTTTAAACTCGCATACAAGATGGGGCTGCCGGAATTCCCGAAACAGTTCTTGGAGAGTCGGCGTGTCGGGTTCTATTTCCGGGTACTTGAAGAAGGCGAAATCACTGCCGGTGACGCAATTGCACGCATTGAAGTCGCATCCGAACCGATGAGTGTCACAGAGATCGTTAACCTCCGCTATTTTGATACAGAGAATCACGAAAAGATCGCGCAAGCGAGAAAACAGCCTGCGCTCTCACCGAGTTGGAAACGGGATTTCACAAAAATTCTAAAAAAATGAATATATTTAAAGCAACCACCAAACAAGAAACAAGCGAAGCCGCAGCACACGTCGCCAGCAGGAAACTGCGAGAGGCACTTAACGCTAATGGGCAAGCGAGTTTCATCGTCGCGACAGGCGCGTCACAATTTGACTTTCTCGCAGCCCTGACCGCAGATGAAACAATTGACTGGGACAACACAACGATGTTTCATCTTGATGAGTACATCGGTATCCCTGAAACACATCCCGCCAGTTTTCGCAAGTATCTACGCGAACGTCTTGTAGACATTGTCCATCCCGGCACAGTGCATTTTCTCGATGGTGAAGCAGATGAACCGCAAGCCGAGTGTGATCGCCTCAATCAGATTATCTTGCAACACCAGATTGACGTGGCGTTTGTCGGTATCGGCGAGAATGGACATCTCGCCTTCAACGATCCACCCGCGGACTTCGAGACAGAGGATCCGTATATCCTTGTTGAATTAGATGAAGCCTGCCGTCTTCAGCAGGTAGGTGAAGGCTGGTTCACAGGACTTGATGCGGTGCCGACCCAAGCCATTTCGATGTCTATCCGTCAGATTCTGAAGGCGCAGACAATTATTTGCACTGTGCCAGATGAACGAAAAGCGGAGGCGGTGCGGAATTGCTTACACGGTGAGATCACACCGATGCACCCCGCCTCCATCTTACAGACGCACCCGGATTGCACGGTATTTCTGGATGCAGGATCGGCATCTTTACTATAAGGGAGAGGCTAACCCCTCCCCAGTCGTATTTGACTTAACGTACTGTTTTGATCTGTCCCCAAGTGATAGCAAGTTTGTCCTGTGGTGCGACATCAGCCGGAATTTGACCCAAACCGTAGAGGATTGAACGGTGGATGAGTTCCCACCCGTCCTCTGTTACCTGTGCCCAAGCAGTGGAGTGGGGCCAGATGTTCACGTGTATTGCTTTCGTTGTGCCTTTCATCGTTTTCGCGCCCTTCTCATAGACGGAAATAGCGACGAGATCGTCATTGTCAGCGCGAACGGCTAAAATATCAATATCGCCTTCAAAGCCGCTACACGTCATCAGTTGTGCCGCGGGTTTACTGACCGTGATGTCGCCCTTAAATCCTTCGGTTATCGGATGTTCGGTATCAACGATAGCCAGTTTATCGCCCGCATCGGAGTTGAACGTGCCATCTGCAGCAAACCCCATATCATCGTAAGTCCACGTCTCGGCATTGACGACAGGAACGGCTGAATTTTTGTAAGCGTCCAGAATGTTGGCACTCGACGTTGATTCGGAAATGAAAACAAGATCAATACCATCAAGATTGACGGGATGCTTCGCCAAGTGCTGGTGGGGTTCGACGACATATCCCCACTTTTCAAGGTTTTCTATGAGCAGATTGTCCTTCGGATCGGGTTCGCCGGAGCCGACAAGTACAAGTTTTTCGCCTTTAGCCAGAGCAGTGCTGGTCAAGAGTAGTAACATGAGTATAGGTAAGAAAAGGTGACGATACATGTAAGTTTTCCTCCTTCTGGATTGTATTTCTGTGATGTGGGAACTTGAAAACAGCCTTTGGGATGGACTGATAGCAAGGCATTATCCGATACAGCTTATAATCAAATTTATCAAGGTTAGATATATTCTATAGGAACGGACAAAATATGTCAATCTTTTTTCAGAAGCATTCAGTAAATGGAGAGTCTAAATGAAAAAACCAGTCAGGGTTGGAATTATAGGGGTCGGCGGGACAATCAGCAGCACAACTGTGATTCTCAATGGAGAACCGGATGTCCAACTCGTCGCTTTAGCAGACTTAGACCCAGCACGCAGGAAAAGAGTCTTGGGCGATATTAAAGGTGTCCGCGTCTTCGACGATTACAAGGAGATGTTCGACGCGTGTGATTTAGACGCGGTCTGCATAGGACTGCCGACATGGATGCACGCGCCTGTTTCACTGGAAGCAGTGGAGCGCGGGATGCATGTACTCTGCGAAAAACCGCCCTCAAACGACGCAGCGGAGCTGATACCCGTCACACAACTTGCCGAAAGCAAGGGTTTAGTCTATATGTTTGTTCGGCAATCTCGGTTCACAGCACAGTTGATGGAAGGTCGTAGACTCGTGCAAGCCGGAGAACTCGGGGACGTGTACTACGCTGAAACGCGATGGATACGGACCCGCTGGTGCTCTGCACGCGGATGGCGGCACGATAAAGCAAAGGGTGGCGGTGTCTTGCTTGACCTCGGTATTCACGCCATTGACAATGTCTGGTTTATGATGGGGTGTCCCCGTCCTACAGAGGCGATGGCTGGGTTATATTGTAACTTCGCCCATCTCGCACCACCTGAGCAGACCTATACCGCAGACGATGCAGCGTGTGGATTTGTGCGGTTTGAGAACGGATGTACCTTACACTTCGCTGTCGCATTTTCATTGAATACCACAAACCGGCACGCGCCAGCAAAAGGGAACGATCTGGTCAAAAGCGAAGTTCAGGAATTCCACCTCTACGGCACAAAAGCTGGACTTGAAAGTGGAAAACTATTGGTTGGAACACCAGAGGGTGTTAAGGTCAAACCAATCAAAGCACCGGCACAAAAGGCAGATGACATAACGCTTCAAGCACAAGAATTCATCCGAGCGATTCGGGAGGAAGACGAACCCCTTAATCCCGGTTCGCAAGCGGTGATGTTGATGCAAATGCTTGATGCCTCAATGAAATCCAGTGAAATTGGTAGTGCCGTTGCGATTCAACCTGTTTCATAACTTCAAAACGGAGAATGGAAATGTCTATACAACACAATCAAGGCGGACTCACAGCACAACAGAAACAGCAATTTCATGAAGATGGCTTTCTGTTTGTCCGAAACGTACTGCCAAATGAAGCACTTCAACCGTTGATTGATGAGTTGGCGCAACGGGTTGATGATGGCGTTCAAGCAGCGGTCAAAAATGGAATCCTTGACCCGTCGCATACTTATGACGACGCACCTTTTGAAACGAGACTGGGGAGGGTCTCAAATGCCTGTTCCGATCCGAACTGGATTTGGGGCAACTTCTTCCGCGACCAGAAGATTCGTACCGCCGGGATGTTCACACTCCGAACCGCGCCCGCGCTCCTTGATGTTATCGCATCCCTCATCGGTGATGAGGTTTTGGCGCATCCACAGTTTAATTATCGTGCCAAATTACCTAATCAAGATATTACAGTCATCCCGTGGCACCAAGATCTGGCATATCTCATACCGGAGGAAGCCGGTGAAACATTAGTTGTGAATGTCTGGCTTCCGCTTATTCGAGCGACTGAAGAAAATGGATGCATGCAGGTTATCCGAGGTTCACACCGCTTCGATCTGATAGGGCACAACTACCAAGATCCGACACCCGGTCATACTGGAGGTAGGGGGATCAGTGATGCGGAATTGCCCCCCGGCGACATCGTCACTGCTGAACTTGATGGAGGCGATGTCTTGCTAACAAGTGAGCGGGTTGTCCACCGCGGGCTTCCAAACCGCTCTGATACTGTCCGTTGGAGTGTTGATACGCGTTACAGTCAGATCGGTTTACCGACCGGGCGCGCGCACGTTCCGGGTTTCGTCGCGCGGAGTCGGGTAAACCCTAAGAGTGTCGCAAAGTCACATCACGATTGGAATCGCCTATTCGCGTCAAGTTGATGTCCCAAAGGTGTTATTACCAATCCTTGGATGGAAACACTTTACATATAGGACTTACGCAAATTGGGCAAATATCAGACATTTATAGTGAAGCCCCTAAATAAATGAACATCTTTGTAGCATAAACTCTTAGTTTGTGCCAGTCTGAATGCCTGTTATAGGTATTCAGACTGTTTGAAAGTGCCCAATTAACTATAGGTTTTACTATAAAAGCAAAAGGATAAGTTCAGCATTTTAAACCCCCTAAATCCCCCTTATCAGGGGGACTTTAAGAGGCGTGCGTAAGCTCCATTTGAATGTGGGTAACGCTATCATTTTGTCTTCAATGTTGCCCAGACGGTTGACAATTTACCTTTAGGCGCGACGTTATAAGGTTCGGTTGATTCAAAATTCTGGAGGACTTCATCTGCTGTGAGTGGACGATCATAAAAACGGACTTCATCAATCATACCCATGAAATGACCATGTGCTTGCCCCGGAAACTTTCTTGCGCCAAGATGGACAGGGGCTGTGAATGGCAAAAACGCTCTTTTACTGTTCCCCCCAAAGCCATGGTTGATTGTAGAACCGGATACGCCATCTATATAGATGATTCTTTTCCCATTTCCGCTCATGCCGCCTTTATTTATCATATAGTCATTTGTATAAACAATATGGTGCCATTCGCCATCAAAAATATCCACAGCTTCTGTTCCACGTGAAATGCCACAGCTGTTTTGGCCTCCAATGCCAATGTAATGATGAAGTGTTCTGTCCATAATCTGAATTCCAAATTCATCGTTAGATCCATTGAGTTCTATGCCCCAATTAGGACATTCTGCCCCATGTGTATTAATGAGCGTCATCCAATTCCTCTTGTTAGTGGTTTTGATCCATGCTTCAAACGAAGATGTCCCAATCGATCTGCCAAAATCGCCAAGTGTGGTTAAGTTGACAAAATCGTTAACACCGTCAAATTCAAGTGCCTCGCCTACCTGACCCGGAACAACTTCAGGATTTCCGCTGATTGTGCCGTTGTTGTCACCCCATACATCTTTTATTGTTTTATTAGTAAAGTATCCTCTATCAAAGGGCCAATAGCTGACAAGTCCATCTGTTACAATAGAGGCAGCTACTGTATTGAGTGCGAACATACCGATGATTATCGCAAATGTGATAAAATGGATTCCGCTTTTCATTTTGATTGCTCCTTTTGAAAGCGTGTCAAAACAATCCGAGTTGTCATCATACATAAGTTTTGTGGTTGTAGCAAATCGGTCTACACATTGGCACTGGACTTACGTTACTTAAGATTAAGCAAGTTCCGTGCCAATCTGAACACTGCTATACTGACGGAGTTTCCTACAAACACGGTGAGGGCACTGCACAAAATAGAGTATTCTTTAGACCTGACTGCACGAAATAGGGCATACTGGATAGTTCAGACTATTTATAACGTTTTAGGTGGCAACTTGGTTTACATAATAATAAAAAATCTTGACATTCCCCAATTTTTGTGTTAGTCTGAAAGTGTATGAAATTGACTAAAGGGATTTCACTTCATGTACGCCTCTTTTAAAGGAGAAAAATTATCATGATATATCGAATATTACTTTCCGCTCTGATCCTTGCTGGATTGGTGCTGATGCCTTTCAGTGCCACAGCGTTGGACCTAAAAGATAAGGAGCTACTGCTCTACGTCTCTTTCAACGAGGGCAAGGGAAAAGCGATAGAAGATCTGTCCCCACACGGAAACGATGGAGAACTCGTCGGAGACGCTGATTGGGTTGACGGTAAATTCGGAAAAGCCATGGGGTTCGAGCAAGCAGGCGAGGTCAAGATGCCTTATATTGAACTCAACGAGAAGAGTTTTACGGTGACGATGTGGGTTAAGCCAGCGTTGAGTGGCGGGGACCAGCAGTGCGTTTTCACACAGACACAGGTCAACGCGCAGAATACAAGCCTACACTATCGTATCTACAACAACGGCACCGTCCGCATGGGATTTTATGCAAACGATCTTGACGCACCCGCCGCAGTTAAAGCCGACAAGTGGGCACATATCACTTTCTGGCTGGATGTCAAAGGCAAATCCCGACAGATTTACATTGACGGTAAGTCTGTGGCAGAGGATCCAGGCAAAGCCGGGATTGCGTACCTCGGAACGGCAGGCGATACCATGATCGGCTCATGGGGCGCGACCGGACAAAAGTTCAACGGAATCATTGATGAGGTCACCGTATGGGATCGGGCTTTGTCGGAAGACGATATTCAGCGAAGCATGGAAGACCTAACGGCTTTACCTGTAGATCCCGCCGATAAACTCGCAACCACTTGGGCAAGTGTTAAAGCGTGGCGTTAGATTTCCTTGTCGTCCGCCAATGTGTATTATAGTGAAGCCCATAAATAAATGAACATCTTTGTAGCATAAACTTTTAGTTTGTGCCAGTCTGAATGCCTGTTATAGGGATTCAGACTGTTTGAGAGTGCCCAATTAACTATAGGTTTTACTATAAAAATATAGTGGTGCAGTCACTGCACCACTATACAACAACTATAGAAACAACCCGCCTAAAATCTTCCTGTATCAGTTCTACTACCCGAAGTACTATGTTTAAATATCCCCGAACTTTTTCTGAAACAGTGAGACCGTGTCGTGATCGGGATGATTCGGAAGTTCAGCAGGGGCGGTCCATTCTGCGTCAACCTCCTCTAATTTCACAGGCTTGCCATCGTTTTCTAAGACCGATTTCCAACCTGCAAGGAAGACGTTCGTCTTATGCATAATCTGCTCGAAGGACTGTGGCATCTCGTCGTGAAGTCCCATATTCTGGAACGCCCAAATCGTTGGTACCCAGATTTCCGTTTTATCGAATGGATAGCCCGTACCGGTGTGAATTCTGAAATTTTCACCGCCGTAGGCTTCCTGCGTGTGAATCTGCACTGTCCCCCAAGAACCGCTCACTTGATGGAGCGTGCCGTAAAATTGTCGTCCGTTGTCGTCAACATGCTCCAACGTGATAACACCCGGAGGACTATGCCAACTGTCCGCTCGATAGGCGACGGATACAACCGGGTTCCCCGCTTCCGCAATCGCTTTACAGACCATGTAGACCCCGTGAATCCCATGTGTCGGGTAGTCGTCAAACGAATTGGTCGCCGTGTAGCAGACGATCTGTTTATCGCTTGCCCACGCCTTGGCGCGTGAGATGGGGTCGTTATGCTCATGGCTTGACGGCGTAAGGATCGTTGCACCGTTCTTTTCTGCAAGTTCAATCATCTGCTGCGCTTTGGCGAGCGAGTTTGCGAACGGGCGGTTAATCAGGTTCGGCAAACCCGCCTCCAGATACGGTTCATGGAGAATATGGTTCCACGGATGGTTATAGTAGCCACCGGAAATTATGCCGTCTACCTTCCCCAACATATCATCAAAATTCTTAACAGCAGTGCAACCGTAAGTTGCAGCGATTGCTTCTGCCTTGTCGTATTCAATATCCCAGCAGTGCGTAATTCGCATGCCTGTGAACGGCGTATCTTTTTGACCGGCGCGTGGGTTAATGTGCGGTGCCCACAGCGGCATGTGCGAATACGATTCAACGTTTAGAAACCCGACGCGGAAAGGTTCAGTGTTAGGTGCTTGCATGGCTGTCTCCTTTTATAGTTTTCAGTCTTCGGTTTTCAGTTGCCTCGCAGTGAGAGTTAAAAGAAGTATTTGATACGTATCAAAACCCTCTTGCCCTGATAACTGACAACTGATAACTTTCTTCACATTGAAACCCAGGTCGAGCCGTTCTCACAAGACTCGACCGCTTTGTAAATGAACTGCATACCCCGCAGTCCATCATAGACTGTTGGAAAATCGTAAGCCTCAGTGTCCATCGGGTCGCCGTCAATGTGTCGCCGGATGGCTTCGACAACACCGACATAAATCGTCGCGAATGCCTCCAAGTACCCTTCGGGATGCCCAGTCGGGATACGTGCCCCTGCCGCCGCTACCTCGGAAAGGTAGCCCTGCCCACGGGTCAGCGTCTGCCTCGGTTCACCATAACGATAGAGTTCGAGGTAGTTCGGATTCTCTTGTGCCCATTTCACGGCACCCTGTTCGGCATAGACCCGGAGCGTGAGACCGTTTTCCTCTCCGGTCGCAACCTGACTGATGCTTAAAACACCTTTGCCGCCACCCTTGAAACGGAGCAAGGCGTTGACATCCTCATCCAGTACCCTATCGGGAAGGAAGGTGCTTTTATCAGCACAGAGCTCAACAATCGGGTCGCCGGTGACGTATTCGAGCAGGTTAACGCAATGCGTACCAACATCACCCATCGTGCCACCGATACCCGACTGTGCTGGATCCACGCGCCATGCAGCCTGTTTCTGGCCGAGTTTTTCGTGTGGCACCATCAGGAAGTCCTGAAGATACTCGACGATCACCTTACGAATTTGCCCCATTGAACCATCAGTGAACAGCGCACGCGCATGCCGTACGAGCGGATGCCCTGTATAATTGTGCGTCAATGCGAAGACAAGCCCCGAATCTTCAACGAGTTGGACAAGCGTCTCGGCTTCGTCGAGACTATAGGTCATTGGCTTATCGCATACAACGTGGAAACCCGCATCCAAAAAAGTTTTTGCGATCTCAAAGTGGGAGATGTTTGGTGTGACAATACTCACAAAATCAATGCGTTCATTTTCGGGAAGTGTTGCTTCGGCGGCTGCCATCTCTGCGTAACTGCTGTAGCAGCGATCTGGATCGAGATACAATTCCGCACCGGTGATCCGTGTGTTTTCTGGATCCCGCGAAAAACATCCAGCGACAACTTCAATCTGCTGATCGAGCGTGGCAGCGATACGGTGAACGCCACCAATAAACGCACCCTGTCCACCACCTATCATACCCATTCGTAATTTCCGTTTCCAAGATTCCATAGCGTCTCACTCCAATTCAGTTATTAGTGTTCAGTAATTATTTTTAATAGGACTTACGCAGCACATTCATAAGTCCTCCTGATAATGGGGATTTAGGGGGTTTAAAAATCAAAAATCTATCATCGGTGCTAAATTTGCGGAAGCCCTATTTAACGCAATCCAAGGATGTCCCGATTCCGTTCCACGTCTGTCTCACCGCCAGCAAAGTCATCAAAGGCGACATCGGTTGTTTCGATGATATGTTTGGCGATAAACGGCGCGCCCTCTGCCGCGCCCTGCTCTGGACTTTTGACGCAGCATTCCCATTCCAACACTGCCCAACTGTCATAGCCCGCTTCGGTGAGCAGTGTAAATACCTGTGTGAAATCCACCTGTCCATCGCCGAGCGAGCGAAATCTCGCCGCACGTCCAGCCCAAGACTGGTAACCACCGTAGACCCCAACCCGACCTGTTGGGCGGAATTCGGCATCCTTAACATGAAATCCCTTGATACGTTCTCCATAACGTCGGATGAAGTCAATATAATCGAGTTGTTGAAGCAGAAAATGGCTCGGATCGTAATTGAGGCAGGCAGCAGGATGGTCATTCGTATAATCTAAAAACATCTCGTAGGTCGCACCGTCGTAAATGTCCGAACCCGGATGGAGTTCATAAGCGAAAACCTGACCATTATCGTGTGCAAGATCTAACAGTGGCAGCCATCGTGCAGCGAGCTCCTTGAACGCCGCTTCAATGATACCATCGGGACGTTGCGGCCACGGATAAACGGTGTGCCAAGCGAAACCCCCTGAAAGCACGGGGATGACATCGAGTCCCATATTCACTGAAGCGTGGACGCATTTCGTCAATTCGCCTGTCGCCCATGCTGTCCTTTCATCGCCGCGCAAGCCGGGCGGATGAAACGCCTCAAACATGACTTCATACGCAGGATGCACAGCCAGCACCTGTCCAGCGAGATAACCTGCTACCTCTGTCGCTTCAAGCCCGATCTCCTTAAGTGTTCCTTTGAACGCATCACAATAGGTTTTCGACTCAGCCGCTTTTCCGAGATCAAGGACGCGATCATCCCAACCGGGGAGTTGAACGCCTTTGTATCCCAAACTTGCGACCCATTCTCCGATATTTTCCATGGTGTTGTATGGTGCCTCGTCCCGCATGAATTGGGCGAGGAAGATAGCTGGACCTTTAATTTTCGGCATTGTTCCTCCGCTGTTGTATTCGTGTAAGTTTCAGCAATATAAGAAGTATAGGTGTCGTTGGTCAGTACACCACTCGGTTTCAAATCAGCAAAAATAAATTACCAAAAGTTCGCGGATTTTGGGTATAATATATAAAAGTCACCATGAAATGTCAAGCGTTTTGGAGACTGTTCAATTGAGTGAAAGGAAAAAAGTGGAAAAGCCTATCTATGGATTGGTTGTTCGCGGGGTAACAAAACATTTTCACCGAACCAAGCGGACGAAGAATAAACTACGTTTTTATCAGAAAATTCGACACCTTTTCAAGCGAGAAAAAGAAGTCATCCGGGCAGTTAACGACATCTCCTTAGAGGTTAATATCGGAGAAATCTATGGGATCCTCGGGGCAAACGGTTCAGGGAAATCGACCTTGATTCGACTTATTTCGACACTACTGCTGCCCGATGCTGGAAGTATTCAGGTCTTTGGAGATGATGTTGTAACACATAGTCTGAAAGTCAGACGCGTGATGAACCGCGTCTCTGTCGAAGCCTCTTTCTTTAAACGGCTCTCTTCAGCAGAAAACTTGATTTACGCCGCCCGTCTCTACGGCATCCCTGCAGCAGAAGCCGAACGAAAAGCACGGCAAATTTTAGAAAGGCTCGGCTTTGACCCAGATCGAATGGACGAAGAGATGGAGCAGCTATCGCGTGGGATGCAACAAAAAGTCGCAATCGCACGCGCCCTACTCACAACACCGATGCTCCTCCTGCTCGACGAACCTACGACCGGTCTTGATCCCAAATCCAAACGTGATGTCCAAGCCTTTATTGAGGAAATCCGTCAAGAACGGAATGCTGTCATTGTGCTGACGACACACGATATGGTAGAAGCGGAGAGATTATGTGATAAGATTGCGATTATTGATAATGGACGGTTTATCGCGGAGGGAACCGTCGAGGAACTCATTGCCAGTACGCCATCAGAGAGCGAAGTGCCCGCGACGCTCGAAGATGTCTTTATCACACTCACCGGCAAGCGGATTGAGGAGGATGAGTAGTTTCTTACAAACTACGCCAAAAAGATGCTGAATCTTATACGTGAAACCGTTGTTTCTTACGCGTTCATCGAACGCAACTTTAATCTACTGAAGCGGTATCTGAGTTGGGAAATCCTCTTTTTTAGTTATTCTATTGTCAACGCGCTAACGATCGGTCTGATTATGGTAGGACGTGGTAGCAGTACAGATGTTCTTTACCTCGTCATCGGTGCATTAATTTGGGGGTTTCTCTCCATTATGATGCGTGAGGTCAGCGATGCAATTACATGGGAACGGTGGGAAGGCACAATTGAATATACCTTTATGGCACCGATCTACCGCATCACACATCTCGTCGGGTCCTGCTTCTTTGCAATCTTATACGGACTCCTACGAACCGGTTTGGTTTTAGCGATAATGCCGCTCTTTTTCGGTGAACACATCGACTTAAGGAACGCGAATTGGCTGACAATGGCGATC
Source organism: Candidatus Poribacteria bacterium (assembly GCA_003635255.1). Lineage (GTDB taxonomy): Bacteria > Poribacteria > WGA-4E > WGA-4E > WGA-3G > WGA-3G. The sequence goes on from PYJC01000081.1 coordinate 21,810, forward strand.
ACCGTTGCGGTCTCAAGTCTCTCTTTTATTGGGATTGGCCTGATGGCAGCGATTTTTCCGTTACTCTCACCGGAAAAGGGACAAGCCGCAACGGGTATCATCCAATCAATGCTGTTATTAGTCTCCGGTATCTACTATGAAATTGAGGTTTTACCCGTGTGGCTCCAGCCGATTTCTAAAATTTCGCCTGCGACCTATACGCTCAAATCCATTCGTGCGGCGATGCTTGATAACGCATCAGTTGAAAGCCAACTAGGGAATCTGTTTCTGTTACTTATCATCGGTGCTTTACTCATCCCACTCGGATTTTGGGTGTTCCATCTCGGTGAAAAGTACGCCAAACGCGTCGGCAGGTTAAAGCGGAGTGGATAGATTGTTATATCCGCTTTGCATTTAAATCTAATGGGTGCGGTCTCAAACCCCACCCGTAAATATAACTATCTAACACGGAGGAGTGAATGTCAGGATATTACAGATCACCAACAATATGTCAAAATACCATTGTTTTTGTATGTGAGGATGACTTATGGACAGTACCGGTTGAAGGCGGCGTTGCCCGGCGGCTCACGTCAAATCTCGGTGCCGCAGGGTCGCCGCGCTTATCACCCGATGGTGAACACCTCGCTTTCGCAGGACGTGAAGAGGGACCGTCGGAGGTATATATTATGCCCGCCCTCGGTGGTGAAGCAAAACGGCTCACCTATCAGGGAAGCAATGTATCTATTGTAGGTTGGAATACTGATGGAAAGCATATCCTCTATTCAAGTGGCGCAGGGTTAGCGTTCGATCCATGGATATGGAAACTTTCTTCGGAAGGCGGAGAACCGCAACGCCTACCGTACGGGCCCGCAAACCATATCGATTTTAGCGATACCGGCGGCGTTATCATCGGGAGATTGACACGCGAACCCGCACGTTGGAAACGCTATCGCGGTGGAACAGCAGGACAACTCTGGATAGACACAGATGGGGATGGACAATTTCAGCCTTTGGCACCCGTGGATAGTAATTTCACGACCCCGATGTGGATCGGTGAACGCATCTATTTTATTTCTGACCATGAAGGTGTTGGTAATATCTACTCCTGTCTTCCCAGCGGTGAGGACGTTCAACGGCATACGCATCAGGACACTTACTATTGCCGTTTGGCACAAACAGATGGCAGACGTATCGTCTACCACGCTGGCGCGGACCTGTTTGTTTATGACCTTGAGAAAGACACGGAAAACCAAGTTAATGTCGAATTCCGAAGTCCACGCATCCAACGACAACGGAAGTTCGTCAATGCATCGGCGTACTTGCAAGAGTTTGATCCAGCACCGGATGGTCATGCATTAGCTGTAACAGTACGTGGTAAACCCTTTACAATGGCGAATTGGGAAGGCGCAGTCCTTCAACACGGTGAGCGTGATGGCGCACGTTATCGTTTCACACAGTGGCTCAATGACGGTAAACGTCTCGTCACTATTTCTGATGCTGCAGGTGAAGAGGCACTTG
>PYJC01000082.1 GCA_003635255.1 Candidatus Poribacteria bacterium
AGGGGTATCAGCGGTTGAATGGGTTGAGGAATGTCATCAAATCACGCGTGCACTGTCGTTGGAGCCAGAGCTTCAGAGGGATTTATTACTATGGCAATGGGTTTTGAGTGGTTTAATCGTTGACCCTGCCGACATTCAACATCTAATGGAGGGACCTATGTTAGAATCATCGACTTACCGATATATACTACAACAAGGAATCGAACAAGGAATCGAACAAGGAATCGAACAAGGAATCGAACAAGGAATCGAACAAGGAATCGAACAAGGAATCGAACAAGGCAAAAAACAGTACGCAGTTGAAGCAATACTCACAGTGTTAGATGTTCGGTTCCAAACGGATGTCGCAGAAAAGCTAAAGCCTTTTCTGAGTGCCGTTGACGATCTACAACGGCTGGATCAGTTACACCGTGTTGCCGCGCAAGCATCAAGCATTGATGAGTTTACACATGCTCTCTTGAACCTTGAAAACTAAATGTGCCCCGTAGCGGAGCCTTCCTGTCCGATGAGTCTTAAATAACAGACACCCCCCGTGTATCGTTCCGCTATGACAAACAGTGGGTGCCTGCTCCTTTTACTGAAAAATATGAAGACGAGCATGTTCCAGAATTGATAGAAATATAGCCTATGGGTTGGGGCGATGGAAATTCCGAGCATCCGTATTATTGGCGGTGATTCACAGGCTGGAACTTACGTCCTGCGAATCCGCCTTACAGAAAACACCGCATTACAATTCAGACGGTTCAAGAAAGGGAAGTTGATTTCATTGCCCGTCGGTGATTATATCTATATCGGTTCAGCACTTTCGGAGAAAGGATCAACTTCGCTGGCGCGACGGCTCATTCGGCACGCAACGCGGAGCGATGATAAACCTCCACATGCCATCCGAAAAAAGATGATGAATCAATTCGCCGAATGCGGGTTGGGAAATGGAAATCTATTGCTGAGACGGGGAAAAACCTTGCACTGGAACGTCGATTTTCTCTTGGATCTGGAATCGGCGGAGATCGTAAATACCTTTGCTATCCGTTCCCTCGAACGCTTGGAAAACAGAATCGCCAGACGACTTGAACAGAACCCATGGACAGATATTATTGAACCGGGTTTAGGGGCAAATGATGTGCCGGAGTCCACACACCTGTTACGCCTCCGAGTAGATGATGTGTGGTGGGCATCGTTCGTTGAAATTGTTGGCAATACCTGCTTCTGAATTTTCATATCCAACTTATCCAACTATAACAACTTTTGAGGTAAGTATGCACGACCCACGACTTGATAAACTTGCAAACGTTCTCACAACCCATTCCACCAAAATCCAACCCGGTGAATTTGTTCTAATCGAAGGCATTGACATTCCACAAGAAATGGTCATTGCCCTCATTCGCGCTGTGCGGAAAGCGGGTGGGATTCCGCTCGTTGAACTGAAACAGAACCGCATCCAACGCGAAATCATTCTCGGCGGAGACGATGCTGGCATAAAACTGATGGGTGAATACGAAACATACCGGATAAAAAAGGTACAGGCGTATATCGGTATCCGTGGCAGCCATAATATCACAGAGATGTCCGATGTCCCGTCGGAGGCGATACAACGTTATCAAAAGTATTGGCTGCGACCGCTCAATGATATCCGTGTGCCAAAGACAAAATGGGTTGTGCTACGATGGCCCCACCCCGCGATGGCACAGCAGGCGAAGATGAGCACAGAGGCATTCGAGGATTACTATTTCGACGTTTGCACGCTCGACTACAGCCGAATGGCACAGGCGATGCTGCCGCTCAAGTCCTTGATGGAAGAAACCGATGAAGTCCACATCGTCGGTGAGGATACCGATCTGCGATTCAGTATCAAGGACATTCCGATTATTCCGTGTGCTGGCGAGTGTAACATCCCTGATGGTGAATGCTTCACGGCACCTGTGCGAGATTCTGTCAACGGCACTATCCATTTCAATACACCGACAATCTATCAAGGCACCACTTTTACAGACATCCGACTCCGGTTTGAAAACGGCAAAATCGTTGAGGCATCGGCGAATGATACTGAAAAACTCAATAATATCCTTGATACGGACGAAGGCGCACGCTATATTGGCGAGTTTGCTATTGCATTCAATCCTTACATTACAAATCCGATGCTTGATGTTCTGTTCGATGAGAAGATTGCTGGATCGTTTCATTTCACACCCGGTCAGGCTTACGAGGAAGCGGATAACAGCGTCCGTTCCGCTGTCCATTGGGATATGGTGATGATTCAGACGCCTGAACACGGCGGTGGCGAAATGTATTTCGACGGAAACCTGATTCGGAAGGACGGACGATTTGTTCACCCAGCATTGGAAACATTGAACCCGGAGCACTTGAAATGAGCAGAAAACAGCATTTGGTACATGGGGATCCACAACGGTTTAAAGTGCTCGCCGATTTCATTGCTGCACGCTATGGCAACACGATCCACTATATCGCCGATGTCGCTGGCGGAAAGGGAATATTGACGCGTCTGCTCGCGAAAAAGAAGAATTTCACATGCGAACTCATTGATCCGCGACGCACAGTGCTCAACGGTATTGATCATCGTCCTGAACAGTTTGATCCTGAGATGGCGGATTACTACGACCTGTTAGTGGGACTCCATCCGGACGGGGCATTGCGTCAATTGGGAGAAGCAGCACTCGTCCGACCTGCCGTAATCATTCCGTGCTGCAACTTCTGGGATGAACAGCGTCGTGGGCAGTATGAATTACTGGAAGCAATAGAGGATTTTTATCGGCGGCATTCAGTCCAGTTTGAGCGTATTGAACTCGACTTCAAGGGACCGAAGAACATCGCTATCGTATCCGAACCCACCTAAACCTTGAAGCAGATGCTGATGCCAATGTTCTCGCAACTACATTCAATTTATGAGAAAATGGATTCTCACGGCAATCGGAATCATCCTCTCACTCGCATTGGGGTACGTCTTTCTCAAAGGCAGCCGCTACAGCCAGTTGATCGGTTTTTTCGGGTATATGAGTGTCGCCTGCACACTCATACCACTGCCGACACCGCCGTATGTTATTGCGCTTGGAAAGGTCTTTGATCCGAGCATCGTTGCGTTCGCTGGCGCGATTGGGAATTGCATCGCTGCATTTGTGGAATACCACTTGCTGCTTTGGCTCTTTTCAAAAACCGAACTCCAGCAGCGCGTTGAAACCAACCGTATCTTTGAACGATTTTCCTACTACTTTCACCGCGCGGCGTTTGTGTGCTTAGTTGTTACCGGGTTCACACCGATTCCCTTTGAACCTTTTCGGTTCGCCGCGATTCTGGTACGCTATAATCTCTCCTTGTATCTCTTAGCAGTTTTGCTCGGACGTTTCCCACGCTATTATCTTATTGCCGTTATCGGAGACCAATTCCAGATTCCAACACGCTATCTAATCACCCTTCTTATCATTTCACTCGTTATCCCTATAATTGGGATGCTGATCAAGCGTCGCACATCAGCCGATAGTGAGGAATCGACCACTAACAACCGATAACTGAATGCCTCTGATTTCTTTGTTGCCGTTTTCTTGGCAAGCGGTTATACTTAACGTGAATTTGATATAAGATCTAAGTTATACGTAGATTTTCGCCGCTACCGGATCAAGAACCCAAAAAGGAATAATATGGCACAACAACCCAATATTCTCTTTCTTCTCACCGATCAGCAACGTTTCGATTCACTCGGTTGTAACGGTGCACCCATTTGCCAAACACCCGCCATTGACGAAATCGCCGCAACAGGTATGCGGTTCACCAACGCCTATACCCCGATTGCACTCTGTTCGCCAGCACGCGGATCATTGCTCACAGGACTTTATCCCCATAATCACGGACAACTCTCAAACATGGGGAATTTTAACGGTGTGTTTGCGAACCAGATTCTTGATAAACCTGCATACCCAAAGCTTATGACGGAAGCGGGCTATCGCGTAAGTTGTATCGGCAAATGGCATCTCGCTAAGCAGGGGGACACCGAGTTCTGGGGCTACGACAAATGGCACCCGTATAATGAGTGGCATCAGTGGCTCCGCGACGATGGAATTGACTTCCGAATTGATAGAGACGCTGTCCAACCCTTTGAATGGGGCGGTGAAGCACCCTTCTACGGCAGACTCCCGCTCCCTGTTGAACGGACGATGGAAGCGTGGACAGCCGATAAAACGATTGAGCTAATCAACGGTTATACGGATTCCGAGCAACCTTTTATGATTGCCGCGAATTTTTTCGGACCGCATTTCCCGTATGCCGTACCGGCACCTTACGACACGATGTACGATCCTGACACCGTTGAACGTTGGGGTAACTTTGATGAACAGTTTATCAACAAACCGCTCATCCAGCAGAAAGAGATGCTCCGGTGGAACGCCAGCCATTTGACATGGCCCGATTGGCAGAAGGTCATCGCCGCCTATTGGGGATTCTGTACCTTCATTGACGATCAGGTGCAGCGGATTTTTAACTGTCTTGAAGCGAACGGTTTGGCGGAAAATACCGTCATTATCTTTTCAACCGATCACGGGGATATGCTCGGCAGCCATCGGCTTTTCAACAAAGGGTTCCACATGTACGAAGAAACGCATCATATTCCGCTCGTGATCCGTTGGCCCGGGGCAACCTCACCCGGAACGACGTGTAATGAATTTGTGAATCTTGTCGATTTGATGCCGACCTTCTTGGAACTCGGCGGCGCATCAATGCCCGATAATCTTGACGGTAGATCAATTGTGCCACTTTTGAAAGGAGAAACCGTTGCAGACTGGCCCGATGATGTATTCGCTGAATTTCACGGATACGAACCGACGCTTGCCTCTGTCAGGATGGTGCGGACAGATTCGTGGAAATACGTCTACAATCCCTACAGCGAGGACGAACTCTACGACATGAAGAGCGATCCGCACGAACTCCATAACTTAGCGAACCACCTCGGCTACAAGCATGTGCTCCGCCGTATGAAAGCACGCATGGTTGATCGTTTGCGTGAAACAAGAGATAACATTGTCATGGAAGGCGGATGGCAGAGCAATTCGTTTGACTTGCTCGTCTCAGAACGGGAGCGGTAATTCTTACATACGTTTGCGATTGAATTGGGAAGCACAGCTGCTTCGTTGGTCTGCCGGAAAGATTATTTCTGTTTCACTTGTCCCCAGGTCGTCGTTAGGAAATTCGGCTGTGGTGAAACCGGCAATGCAAACGCAGGATCGAACCAATCCCCTACAAAATTTATGAAGTGAGGATTGCTCAGCTGCACTGGCTCGCCGCCATTCAACGTAACTTTGAAGATTTGCTGCATATCATTCTTATCTAATTGACTATAAATCAGCGCGTCTCCCCCTGGAGACCACTCCGGTGCTACGGCTCGCTTCCCTTCTTCAATAATTTGTTGAAGTCCTGTGCCATCGCGATTGACAATATAGATCGTCTCCAGTTTAAACTCTTCTACATTAAACTCAACACGGTTGTACCAAGCAAATGTCAGCCTATCGCCCTCTGGAGACCATGCAGGATGCCGAACCCACGCGGGCCCCTTCTGTGGGAAGAAGAACTTGTGTTTACGCGTTCGCATATCTAACATACTAATCCGCTTGGGGTCTCTGGGTGCCCCTTCAATAAAGACTATCTCCGTGCCCTCTGGAGACCATACGGGTTGACTGCCAAGTGCGATACGCTCCTCTTTTTTACCATCTATTGGCGCAATATAGATATAAAACTTCCCCTGCTCCCAACGGTTATAAGCAATCTGTTCGCCATCCGGCGACCACGTTGGAACGGTCCTTACCGCCTCCTTCTCGAACACGCGTCGCACATTAGAGCCATCGGCATCCATCAGATAGAGATCCCAGTCTCCTGGTGCACCGTCTCGGTCAGAATTAAAAAGAATGTATTCGCCGCTCGGAGACCATTTCGGATCACTATCCCTTGCGAGATGGTTGGTGAGCCGCTCCTCCCCGCTGCCATCCGGATTCATCAGATAGATGTCCAGATTCCGACCACGCCACGATGAGAACGCTATCTTCGCAGTCGTCGAAGCCTCTGCCGACACCTCATAAACACTTATGTCCAACCCAACTACACTTAGCAGAAAAAATAGGAGAAAACACTTACGTCTCATGTACACCTCCTTACAAGAAAATTATAATTCGGAGTGTTGCACGTCAATCTAACGACAAACCTTCGGAAGCATTATATTCGCAAACAGCAGTTACTTCGTTTTTATTTCTCCCCATTGTGTTGTTGACAATTGGGGTCGCGGTGCAACTGGCAATGCAAACGCTGGATCAAACCAGTCCCCCGAACTATTTGCTTGAAAAAAATCTCCAAATACCTTTGGTATAAAAGTATCTGTGAGTTGTTCTGAAACATCGCTGCCCAGTGCTATTTTGAAGATTTGCAAGCGATTGTTCTTATCGGCCTTGTCATAGAGAAGTGTATCTCCTTGAGGTGACCAAACCGGCGAAGTTTCTGTCGGGGCCTTGTCGCTCGTAATTTGTTGAAGCTCGGTGCCATCGCGGTTTATGATGTAAATTGTCTCAGTATCAACAAACTCTTTCAACGGGGCCTGATGGAGCCATGTAAACACTATTTTATTTCCTGAAGGTGACCAGGCAGGAGATGTCATCCATGAAGGTCTTACTGGTTTGGGAAAGAATACTCTCTGTTTGCGCGTTTTAACATTTAGGATAGTGATCCGCATGCGTTCGGGCCACCCAGTGAGAAAAGCGATTTCTTTTCCATCTGGCGACCACGCAGGACTACTTCCAAAAGCGATTTTTTCTTCATTTTTGCCATCTATTGTGGCGATATAGATAAATGATCCACTCGGTTCTCGCCTTCTATAAGCAATCTGTTTTCCATCCGGCGACCAGACTGCGCTAGATCTATCCTTCGACTTGCCGAACACTCGCCGCACATTTTTACCATCTGGATCCATGAGATACAGGTCTCGACTTATTGGAAATCGATCACGGTCGGAGGCGAAAAGAATCTGTTCACCTGTCGGTGACCAAGTCGGGAAAGTATCATCAGCGCGGTGGTGGGTGAGTCTCACCTGCCCACTGCCATCCGGATTCATGATATAAATTTCGCGATTGTTATCACGCGATGAGGTAAACACAATTTTCGCAGTAGCAGGGGCTTTGGCAAAAACAGAAGAAATGCTCACACACAACAAGGCTGCGCTTGCTACGAAAAGTAGAAAGTAACTCTTATGTTTCATGGAGGGTCTCCTTGAAATAGGACTTACGCACTGCTTCTTAAAGTCTCTCTGATAAGGGGGATTTAGGGGGTGTTTTTGCTGGGGTGTTTCTTAAAAAACACCGAAATACTTTCACTACGAGGTATTTTTGAGTAAAATATGTCCCTTTTCTGTTCAATTTGCGTAAGTTCTGGTTAATTGACACAACGCGTTCTTAAATCGTCATAATGTCTATTATATCAAAAGCTGCAAATTTTGTCATTTTTTTCACCACCGCGGAAACACCCTCCTGCAAAATTCAGATTTGAAAAAAAATCGGAAATGTGATAACATGTTCACACTTTAAAATTCAAAAACGGTAGCCTGCAACAACGGCGCAGGCGGATTTTAGGAACGGATCTAATCGTCTTAATGCCCGCTATTTCCTCGCAAGGTAAATTAAAAAAATGATTATCACAGTTGACGAAAACTATCGGCATCAGCGGGATCGTACCGAGCAACAACTCTTCGCTGTTGTTGAGCAAAATACGCCGGATGCCATCAAAACACCCCTTTTTCCACAAGATAAATCAGAGGCATTCACATTCTATCTTGATAGCGAACTGATTAAGCGTTTGAACCTCTGGGAATGGTTCCGTAACTATGCGAAGGAGGCACAAGTCTCGACCGCTGGTATCCGGGGTCCACAGAATATCTTATACCCGTGGGATACCCGATTTCCGATCAATCAGATCGGGATTATTTTGGCAACGCTCGGCAAAAGTCTCGTTGCGAACGAAACCGCAGATGGAAAGTTGGTTGAGAAACTTGCAGGATGTGAGGTGCGTTACAACTCACGGAAATATGTTGAATATATCGCTCGGATCCAAGCCGCACACGGAATTCGCACGTATGTACCGAAAGAGTTCGGCACCCTGCCTATCTGGATGGCATCGTTTCTGATTTTCATGCTTGACCTCGATGGTGGCGAGCATGTCACCTCAAGCCACTCCGTCAGCACTAAGAACGCGACCAAGGACCTTAACAATCAAGGCAGCCAATACCTACCCGAAGAATCCATGCGGTTCGTCAACAAGATTGAAGAGATTCTTAAAACTGCTGAAACAGACGGATACCCTATTCAGTTCAGTGCGGTCACCGACGAACATATAGATTTTGAAAGACTTGATGAGCTCCACGACGGCGTGCAGCTTTATGTCGGCTATCTCAAAGGCGGTGTCGCTACAGATGCCAATATTAGTCTCATCCGAAAGGTAAAACCTCCAATTGTCGTCGATTGTGTCGGTGGGTGCATGTACCGTCCGATGCGTGCTATTTTTGAACGTTTAGGTATTGCCAATTCTATCCGTTGGCTCCACACTGAGGCGGACCCGCTCTATCACAACATCGGAAAACTGGATCGGAACCCGAAGACCGGTGCGGCTGAATTTTACGATCTCGGATGCGATTTTAGTATCCTTGATGTCGTTAAATCGACTGATTATGCGACAAAACTTAAATCGCAACCCGTTGGCACGATCATTGAGGCAACAGACCCCGATGGCGATCGACTTATCGTTTGTGAGATAGAGGACGCATCGCGGGCGGAAACATTGGAGCACCTCGGTGTTGATTTCCTTGATCTCGGCGATAACCGACTCTTGACGATTTATACGCCGAATCAGGCGTTTCTTATGTTGATGGACTTCTATGCGAAGCAGCTGAAAACTTCTGGACTTTGGGAAAACCACCCACGGTTCATGATAAAGACAACTCCCTCCGCACTCGCTTGGGATCAGTGGAGTGCTGCGAACGATGTTGAGGTTATTAACGTGCCGGTCGGTTTCAAAGAAATCGCCGCGATTATGAAGAAGATTGAACGGCAGATCGCAGAAACACCAGACACACCGGTCATTGTCCAAGATGTCTACGGCGAGACAATTTCACTCGGTGTGCAGCCGCGACTCATCTTTGCGGGTGAAGAGAGTGGTGGAATGATTACCGGTCCTGAAACTCTTATTCAAAGTCAAGACGGTAGAACTGCTATTGCAATGCGTGAGAAATCGGCAGGTGAGTCCATGGTGCTCGTCACTGCACTCGCAGCGCACTGCAAACAGGCGAATATACCCTTGTCCGACTATCTCGCGACGGTTTTTATCGAGAGTCAAATCACTGCTACGTGCGACGTCAGAGAGGACATTACTTATTACAACGAATCTGAACCGAATCCTGAGAAACTCCGTGCAGCGAAGCGTGAAGGCGAGGCAAAACGCGACAAAAACGACCTGTTTTTTCTCGGTATCGCTATTGCCCTGCGCGACGGAAAAATTGATATGGAACAAGTACGCGCTATCCTGTCGGATGCTCTTCCGAGTCTGGATTTCACGGCACTTGAGGATGTCCAATTTGTCGGTGACGGGAGTTATCTCAGGTTTCGTGATAAGTTCGTTGAAGTCCGAAAATCTGGGACAGATGCGAAAACCAAAGCCTACGCCTCTGGTCGTAATAAAGAGGAGTGTCGAAAGTTCGCCAAAACCTTCGGTGAGGCAAGTGGCGACTTGACCGAACTTTACGAAGAACAAATAGGTCAAACTTACTTAAGGGATGTCGAAGACAGAGCACGGCAATTTTATGATGCATTTCAGTCAGATTAATAGCAGTCGGCTGTCAGCAATCAGCAGTCAGAAAGATAACCGTTAGCAGTCGACAATCAGTAGATATAGCCGTCAGCAGTCGGTAAAGGATGTAACTTCGCTAGAAACCTCTTTGCTGAAGGCTGAAAGCCGATGGCTGATGGCTAATGAAAAAGGAGATTATCATGGTTAGAACAGTTATCAGTCTTTTCGGAGTGTGTGTTGGATTCGCACTCCTTTTTTCTTACGTGACGACTGCCGATGCGGATTGGACCGTCCTGCGGGAAGACGATATCCTCCGCGGTGATGGCATCGACGGAATGTTACAGGATGTCTATTTCACGGATAGCCAGAACGGTTTGGTCGTCGGGGATGGGGGTCTGATGTTGACGACCTCGGATGGCGGCAAGACGTGGAAGAAGATGGAAGTTGATATGCGTCCACCGGGTGCTGGACAAAGACCAGGGGGCGGTGGTGGACCCCCTCCGGGGTTTGGTCGCGGCGGTCCCGCACCGCTCTATAATATCTACTTTGTAGATGAAAACGTTGGGTACATCATTGGTGGTAGAGGCACTATCCTGAAGACTGCAGACAGTGGTAAAACATGGGTGCGGAAAATGGCGACGAGTGATACCCCTGGACGTGGTGGAAGACGAGGGGGCATTCGCGCCAATTTGATGGGCATCCAAATGATTAGTGAAACTACTGGTTTTATCGCTGGTAGCGAGAACACGATTCTCAAAACAACCGATGGTGGAGAAACTTGGGTCGGCAGCTCAGAGCGCGCACGCGTCGGTGAAACCCGGAACAATCTTGAAGGTATCTGGTTTGTCTCCGAAACAACAGGCTGGATCATCGGGTCATTCGGGACGCTCCTACATACCACTGATGGTGGCGCAAACTGGACAAAACAAGATCCCGGATTTGATAATAACCTGTTCGGCATCTATTTTATTGATGAAAACACCGGCTGGATTTGTGGACAGGAAAGTTTAATCCTGCATACGACGGATGGCGGTGCTACGTGGAATCAGCAGAAAACCGAATCCATTGACGATCTCCACGATATTATCTTCGTTGATGCGATGGTCGGTTGGGCAGTCGGCGGTTACAACACTATTTTGCATACCACCGACGGCGGTAAGACATGGGCAGTATCAAATATACCCGGAGGCGCGAACTTCAAAGGCGTTCACGCAACAGATCAGAACCACTGTTGGACAGTCAACGATTGGGGTGTAATCGCAGGATATAAGGCAAAATAGTTATCAGTTATCGGTTTGCCTCGCAGTGAGAGTTATCAGTTAAGAGTGTTCTTGTAACAAATCATTATCTCCTGACATATTCCAGATAGGAGTTCTATTACCTGCAAGCTCTTGTCCGATAGTTGACTGCCGATAACCACACGGAGAGAAAGGAAAGAGAATGTCAGAACTGAAAAGCCATAAGGTCACAATGCTCGGCACTGGACTCATCGGTATGTTCTACACGATGACGCTCCATAACCAACGTGGCACAGACCGTGTCCACTCTGTCTACTCTCGGCGTGAAGAACGCGCAACCGCATTCGCCGAGGAGTGGAACATTCTTCACGCAACAACCGATTTGGCAGAAGCCATCAACCATCCTGAGACGGATACTGTTGTCATTGGATTGCCTAACAATCTACATCTGAAGGCAGTTGAACTCTCAGCGGAAGCGGGCAAAAGCATCCTCTGCACGAAACCCCTTGGACGTACCGCTGAAGAGGCGAAAGCGATGTTAGACATCGTTGAAAACTCGGGTGTGTTTGGGGGTTATCTCGAAGATTTGGTGTATCCACCGAAAACCCTCAAAGCGTTAGAATCGGTTCAAAACGGCGCACTCGGCAAAATTCTGTGGGTGCGTTCCCGCGAAACGCATCCCGGTCCGCACAGCGATTGGTTCTGGGATCTGGAGCAAGCAGGTGGTGGTGCTATCGTCGATATGGGATGCCACTGCATTGAGATTATCCGAAACTTCGTCGGGAAAAACAACAGACCGCTTGAGGTGATGTGCTGGGCAGACACGCTCGTTCATCCGATTGATGCGGAAGACCACGGCATCGCACTCATTCGATTTGAAAGCGGCGCGATGGGACAGTTTGAAGTCGGTTGGGCATTCCGCGGCGGGATGGATTTACGGGATGAAGTCTCTGGCAGTGAAGGGACTATCTGGCTCAATCACTGGCTCCGCACAGGTTATGAGATGTTCACGGCTGTCGGACAAAGCGGTTATGTCGCTGAAAAGGCGGAAAGCGATACCGGCTGGCTCTTCCCAGTCGGCGATGAGGTCGCTGAACTCGGCTATCGCGATATGTTCCTTGATATGTTTAATGCCATTGATGAAGAACGCGAACCGTTGGAAACTTTTTATGACGGCTACGTCGTGAACGCTATCATTGATGCCTGTTATAAATCCGCGAAATCCAAGCAGTGGGAAGCCGTTAAGATTGAGGATTGGCGCGGTACAACCGAAGCCACCGACCCACAAGCAAGCGAGTCAGATGCTGATGAACGCTATGCACATCTCAAAGACGAACGGATGCCGGATGGCAGAATGAAACGCATCTTCAGAGACCGCCAAACTGGAGAGATCATTGAGCGCGTAGAGGATTGAGGTCTGCTGTTAAATATTAATAGCACGGATGCCTTTACGTTCCCTCTATATTGAACACGGGGGTAGTTCAAATGACTCGAATTCTAATAACTATTACACTCGTACTCTGTTTTGGAGTAAGTAGTTTCGCTGCGTTTGAAAAAAATACGGTGTTGCTATATCTTTTTGATAAAGAGGTAGCCAATGAAGCAACAGATCTATCTGAATTTGAGAATCACGGAGAGGTCACCGATGCTGAATGGACAAAAGATGGAAAACGCGGGGGTGCGTTGATCTTTGATGGCGCGAGTAGCCTTATTGAAGTGCCACACCACGACAGTCTTCACGCCGGCAGTGATGAGGTGACAATTGAAGCATGGTTTAAACCGGCGAAATTTCCGCATGGATATCCATCGATTGCGCGAAAGGGCCTCGTCGGTGACAGCGGCTGGGGACTTGACACACCCGGTGGAAGCGTCCGCGGCTTCATCTATAATGCACCCGGCGACTTCGCTGTCGCACAAGGTGAAACAATTATGAAGTTGGACACATGGCATCATCTCGCTATGGTCTACAATGGCAAAGAGGTTCGCGTCTATCTGGACGGTGAACTGGATGGGAAAGTCGACCGCGGAGGGGACCTGCACCGAAATCAGGCTTCGGTCTGGATTGGCGCACGCCAAGACAGCCACTGGCTTCATGGAACACTTGATGAACTCCGTATTCTCAATATCGCTATCACGCAAAAACAGATTCAAAAGGACATGGTGGAAGGTGTCGGGCTTGCCGTGGAAGTTACGGGAAAACTCACAACAACATGGGGACGGATTAAATCTAAGGTATACCGTTAGCAGCTGATGATGCATAATACATCCAGTCTTATGGAAAAATTGAGTAAGGTCTACATAAAGAGGAGGGTTTCCAAATGACTCGAATGCTGGCAGTTTTTGCGCTCGTGCTTTGTTTTAGTCTCAGTTGTTTCGCTGCATTTGAAGAGGAGACTGTGTTGCTATACCTCTTTGATGAAGAGGTTGACGATGAAGCGACAGACCTATCCGAATTTGAAAATCATGGAGAAGTTACCGATGCCGAATGGACAGAGGATGGGAAGATCGGTGGTGCATTGGTGTTCGACGGCGCGAGCAGTCTTATTGAAGTGCCACACGACGACAGCCTTCTTCCCGGAGGCGATGAGTTGACAATAGAAGCATGGTTCAAACCCGCTTCTTTTCCGGGCGGGCATCCAGTGATTGCGAGAAAGGGCTCCGTCGCTGAAAGTGGATGGGGTTTTGACACACCCGGTGGAAAAATCCGAGGATTCGTCTATACCGCGCCCGGTGCCGCTGCTGTTGCAAACGGCACAACACCAATGAAAGTGGACACGTGGCATCATCTCGCTATGGTCTACGATGGTAAAGAAATCCGTATCTATCTCGACGGTGAATTGGATGGAGAAGTCGCACGTGAAGGAGACATCAACGAAAACGAAGCCTCAGTCTGGATCGGTAAGAAAGCAAATGAAAATATCTGGCTCGATGGGACCCTTGATGAACTCCGTATTCTCAATGTTGCAATCTCAGAAGAGCAGATTCAGGCGGATATGGAGGATGGTATCGCGTTTGCTGTGGAAGTTACGGGAAAACTCACAACAACGTGGGGACGGATTAAATCTGAAATCCGCAATTAGCGACTGGAGATAACAATGATAGATACAAGTTGGCTCGAATATTGTGCTACGGATGCGCAACTCAAAGCGTTCAACGACGAGGGCTATCTTATTGTTGAGGACGCTATCAGTCCTGAGATGGTGGACGCATTGGAGGGAGTCGCGGATCGGCTTGATGCGGAGGAACGCGCCAAAACGGGGTTGGCACCGCACGCATTGATGTCAAAGTTCCGTACCGTCATTGAGGACGACATATTGCTGGAACTCCTTGATAACAAGAAGGTTTTTCCGCTGCTCTGGGACATCCTCGGATGGAACATCCAACTTTACATCTCGCATCTTATCATGTACCCCCCAGAACTGCCCGATAAGCCGCGGGTTCGCAAAGGCGCGCACTGGCATCAAGACGGCGGGAGACCTGTGCCGGAAATGGAACGTCCACACCCGCGACTCTCGTTGAAGGTCAGTTACTGGCTGACCGACGTTACCGACCGCGACAACGGCGCAATGCGGATTGTTCCGTGTAGCCACAAACTTGACACCCGTCCACCAAATAGCGACAACGATCCTGAAGGCGATCCTGAAGGTGCGATAGATTTGCTCGTCAAACGCGGCACAGCGGTGCTTTTTGATCGCCGGATGTGGCATTCACGCGGCTGGAATTTCTCCGATGTAACGCGGAAGGTTTTGTTTATGGGGTATAGTTATCGCTGGTTGCGGGGTTTGGATTACAACCTCATGCCACCGGAGCTTCTTGAAAAGTGCGACCCAATTCGGCGACAACTCTTAGGTGACGGCGTTGATATCAAAGGCTGGTGGCAGCCCACCGATGCAGATGTGCCGTTAAAGACGTGGATTTCAGAGCATCGTGGGGAGGAATATCTGCGGTAATTGTTAGGAGGTATATGTCGCTAAATGGACATCGGTGTTTCATCGAGAAATAGAGAAAATGACCATGCTTCAAAACCAAGTTCACGATAGAAATCGAGAGTTCGCTGCCAGTCTCTGTTTGCTGAGTATGTGGTGAAACGGTGGACCCCACGAGTTCTCCCTGATTGCAAAATAGCAGCTACGAGTGCAGAGCCAATGCCTTGTCCGCGATTATCGGGAGTGACATATAAATCGTGCAAAACCAGATAGTTCTCGCCGCGCGGAAAAATGCAAAGATGCTCCAAAGATACCTCAGCGATGGCAAATCCCACGATACGACTATCTTTATTTGTTGCAAGGATGAAGTGAGGTCCGAGGCGACATAACAGATCGTCAACTGTATCAGCGACAAGTCCGCGAGTTGCGGCTTCGGATACCCAATCACGGTACAGTGCAGCTACCTTATCCAAGTCATCCTTAGTTGCGTTCCTAAACATGTACTTTTCCAGAACTTCTTTCATCTGAATGCCTTCCGCCAGTTCTGTCGGAGTTCCGGTTGAGATTAGTCATCGTCTTCAGATTTTTCTGAAAGGGTGCGTTTGGATGGATCATACGGTACATATTTGACCCCGTTCCGTTTGCCCTCTTCTTGTAGTGCTTGCAAATACGCCGAGAATTCCGCCTGAGTTTTGAATTGTGCGCTAATTTCTGCTTTGATACGATAGCATTCTTCGAGGATGGGATTCGTATACGTTTCCGGGTCAAATTCTGGGTGTTTTTCTGGTGCTTCTTTCATCTGAATGTCCTCCATTAGTTTCACCAAAGTTCCCGTTTTTCGTTAGTCCTCGTCATCAGCTTTTACTACCGATCTGTGTTTGGATGAGTCGTAATATGAGACATATTTTATCCCGTTGCGTTTGTCCTCTTCTTGTATTGCTTTGAAATAGGCGTAAAGTTCGTCCATGGAATTGAATTGCGCACTAATTTCTGCCTTGATACGGTAGCATTCTTCAAGGATAGGATTCGTATACGTTTCAGGATCGAACTCCGGATATTTTTCTGGTGCTTCTTTCATCTGAATGTCCTCCATTAGTTCCATAGGTGTGCAGAGGGTTATTGGTTGGAAGCCTACCTTTTGACATACACTGTTGATATGTTCACGCTTGTTTTCATTTACGATATGCTTATGGTTCCATGACACCAAGTAATCAACGCCGTGTGCGGTCGCAATAGCAATATGCTGTGCGTCTAACTCCGAATTACGTGGCACTGCTCCAGCGTCTATTAGTTTCTGCGCAAGGACATTTGCCTCTGGTAATACCTCTAATACCGTTAATTGCGATACCACTTCAAGTCTTTGCCCTGCTGCTATGACATCCCCTTGCTGGATTTCGACGCGAACGACCGGCGAAATAACAAACTCAAACCTATCCGCATAATTCTCCCATAGCCTCCGACTTGCTCTTTGCCAAGAAGCCAAGATTACATCATTGCTCGGACGTGCTACTAAGTGGCTAATAACCGTTGGTTCAATATAGACTCTCGGCTTTGTCGTTATATAGTTTACCATGAAATACTGGTGCTTTCAAATTAAGTTCCAGCGTAAGGTTTTCATAAAAAATCGGTGAACTTATGAGGGAAAGAGTAGAAGTATGGAGGGCTATTCTCCTTCCATTTTTCCACTCTTAAATTAAGATTGCATCACGTCAACGTATCTTCCTCATCCGTCAGCCACGCCAGGTCGAACTTCGCGAACGATAGCGTCTCATAAGCCCCGTTCTCACCGCGTTCATAGAGGCAACATATATTCATATCTGAATCAATACAGAGATCCGAATACGCCGCTGGACCGGCGTGCAGGACTTTCCCACTGCTCCAAGTTTGACACTCATCATAACTAATACGAATCGTCATTTGCTCACGACTCGTACTTGCGGGGTTGGAGAACAGGATCCGATTCTTATCGTGCTGATTGGCATCCGTATACCGCACCATACTCGCCTGACAGATCGGTTCGACTAAGTTTTCCTCGTAACCGAATTCCGTGAATGTATCACCGCCGTCGCTGCTTCGCGCGTAGGCACGTCGCTTCGGTGCGACATAATTCCGACAATTGAAATAGAGTCCACCGTCCACCGTTTCGACGACAACCGATTCATTGGTTCCGGGTTGTGCTTTGCCTGCCATCCGCCATGTCTCACCACGGTCGTCGCTGACAATCAGGTGTGAGTAGCCATATTGCGCGTAGTCCCGCTCGTTTCCAAGCACATGGTCGCACGGGATAACCAATCTACCGTTTACCAGTTGGATCCCGTGGCAGGGGCCCGTCGCGTACCACGTCCAGTCTTCATCTTTAGTGGTGGCCGTAATTTCTCTCGGTTCTGCCCAGGTTTCTCCGTCGTCAGTGCTGGAAGTCACCCAGACGGTGCGGGGTGCTTCTCCTGCAACAATCTTCCCTTCCGCGCCGTCGGCGAGATTCTTGCAGAAAAGGAGCCAGATGGTGCCTGAATCGCGATCGACGACCGGTGCAGGATTGCCATCTGTATCGGTGCCTGTAGAGACCGCTACTTGCATCGGTTGCCAACGCTCGCCATTGTCAAAACTCCGTTTCAAGACAATATCAATATCGCCTGAGTCACCACCACCGTGCCGCCTCCCTTCACAGAAGGCTAATAACGTTCCTTTATTTGACCGGACAAGGGCAGGAATTCGGAACGTGTGGTATCCCTCGGTCCCTGCTCTGAAAAGTGGACTCTCTGTTTTGTGCATGCTTACAATCTCCGTTGTGTAGGGACGGACTTGCCAGCTGTGCTGTTATTAGCACCAACCCTCCCTACAATGATTGTTACTTGGCGCGTTTAAGCCGTGCCCATGTTGTCGTGAGTTTTCCGATTGGTTCGACATCTGCTGGATCATCCATTACAAATTCATCGGGTTCTTTCTGATGGTCAGAGAGTCGGAGCCCATCAACGACGCAATTCGTTGGGAATTTCGGATCGGGCGGAGAAGCGTTATTAACTTCAAAGGTTTCAGCGAAGACAGTAGGTCCCTTTTTGAAATTAGCTTCACCTTCAAGTTTACCGTCTAAGTAGAGTTTCAAACCGTCGGGTCCCCATGTCCCCGCCATGTGATGATGCTCACCTTTTGTCCAGTTGAGTTTGGCACTGTTGGCATTATGCCATGACCCCGCGCTTTTAATCCGCATCTGTGCGATCCCGCCGTTATTGAACTGCAGAAATATTGCATCCGTGCCGCGTTTGTAAGTCATGAACATAAAAAGTTCACCTGTAACCTCGTTGGCATCAAATCCCATTGTTACCCATAACTCAACGGTGCCTTCATCGAGGTTGACAAAGCGATCTTCCACAGGAAAGTGTATGACATCGCCAACCGCTTTGCTGACAAAACCGTTGCCAAATTTACCCGGCTCGAAACTACCACCGTCAACGGTGCCGCCCTCTTTTTCAACTTCCGCTTTGCTCTCTAACGCAGAAAAAAAGGTCTCCTCTGCTATGGCTACAGAAACGCAAAGCAGCATAATCGTTAATATACATAAGATTTTCATGAAAGATTCTCCTATTTGGATTGAGGGTTTGACTAAATAATGATGCGGGAATTAGCGGAATTCCTCTTAACCACGTTGAAAACCCACATCAATTGTAAAAGTTATAACAGATTTGATGAAAATAATCAAAAGAGATTTGAAATTTTTTGTAGAGATTTTTGATTGGCTATTATTCATTGTCTTGAGGTTTCTCAGCGAAACGCCAATGTAGACAGCACTCCAGCGGCCAATCGGTACAAATACCGTCCACTTTACTGGCGCGGGCTTTGTCCCAGGTGTCGGGTTGATTCTCGGCGATGTGCAAACTGATCCAGACGCGCTTACCAAGCTGACGCGCCTGCTCAACGGCTTTCGCATCCGGAACGAATACTACCCATAGATCGTTAGCCAGTGGATCCCGCAGGTCTGCGTTGAACTGCTCAATATCACGAATATGTTGCGTTGTTGTCCGCAGCTTTGAATTGGTTTCTTTGAAGCGATGGGTCGAATCAATGGGCTGGCCGAAGGCGAAGAGCTGATCGAGCAGGTCATATTTTTCGACGAGCTGTACGATGTTTTGCTCAATCCCCGGCGAGATGATTTTCATATTCAGTCCAATGGTCACCGGCGTTCGCTGACGCTCGCGAATGAGTTGGAACACTTCTTCCAATGTTGGTACTTTCTCGCCAGTGAAACGTGGATTGAACCAACTTCCGGCATCCAGTTTGCGGATTTCTGCTAACGTCATATTAACTACCTTGCCGGTGCCATTGGTCGTGCGGTCCACAGTCGCGTCGTGGATGATCACAAGGTGTTCGTCGCGTGTCTGGTAGACATCCAACTCGATCGACAGGCCCAACTCAATGGCGGCGGCAAAACCGGGCAAAGTGTTCTCAGGCGCGTGTCGCACCAAACCACGATGAGCGAGCAAGATTGGATCCGTGTCCGACTCGTTCACCCCTGGCTCCGGTGGCGCACCGATCACACACAAAAGCATCGGTAGATTGAACAACATAATTTATCTCCTGTCACATTTTTAGTTTCGCCCACGTTGTTGTGAGCTTACCGACTGCTTCGACAGCAGCAAATTCTTCAACATGGAACAGCAAATTCTCCATGAAAAGCTTTGCCATGTCTTTCGTGTTGTCATCGTTACCTGCGATATGGTATTTATCAGGCGCAATTGCCATCATCAGAAACTTACCTTGTCCAAATTCCGCTTCCATAATGGCAGGTCGTCCCCCACTTTCCATCAGCACATCAAATCCCTTTTGAGAACCGATGACTTCCCAAACAGTAGGCCAACCTTGGTGCCCCCAGCCTTTAAACGTTTTCTCAGTTATACGGTTTGGTGCGTTAAAAAGTGGATGGTCTGCTTCCAGTATTTTAACATCTGGTAAATCAGCGTCAGTCCGGACACAACTTAATCCATCTGGCAACCAATCCACATTTGCTTCGTTCTGATCAGCTTGGGTCGGTTCCCAGACGATACC
>PYJC01000083.1 GCA_003635255.1 Candidatus Poribacteria bacterium
TGCGGATCTGCAAGTCTAAGGCAGCAGCAATTAGGCTTCCACCTTCGTAGACAAGTTCGCGGTTCACCATCTTGTTTTCGCCTGCCTCGCGGATGGAGAGCTCGCCCTGTTTAGACAGATACAATTCCCATTTACGCTCAAGATCTCTGAGAAAATCATCTTCAGAAATTATGCCGAGACGAGCGCAGCTAATCTTTGAACAGTACTCGGTGAAGCCTTCGCTAAACCAGTACTCCTGTGTATTAAAATCGATCGCTTTTCCATTCCAGATATGGCAAATTTCATGTGCTACGAGCGGTGTCCACGATTGTCTGTTGTCTGCATCTAATGTTCCGTCCATCAGAACGCTGATGCTGCGTCCGGATACACCGCCACCGCTGTATATATCACAAGGATTCGCCACAAACAACATACGGTTATCTGGTGTTCCACCAAAAATCTCCGAATACGTGTGCAGAAGCGACTTAACAGTTCTTTGGACTTCATCCATAGATGCTTTGAAGTGTCCACCCAGAGCGATCACAACCTCTGCGCCGTCAGATTCTGCCATTTTCTGGGAATGCGTACCAAGGACCATATACGCATACATCAAGTCGTCCCGGTCTACTATAGTAAAACGATACCTTTCGTTCCCAATAGGATTCCAAGCGGTCGAGACATACCAAGCATCGGGAACATCAATACGTAGTTCAATATCCGCCACCTCACCGGTGATAAACAACGCGTATCCGGGACAGAAAATACAGTCCTCTTGAACGTACGGTGCTTCATCTCTACCGAAGGGCCACTCCCGCTCATCATGATTTAACAGAACTGTGTAACATAACGTCACAGGTGACGCATTCTGAGTTTCAACCGCCCACTGCGTTTTGCCAATCTCTGTGACCGGTATTTTTTCTCCGCCAGCATCTGTGGCTGTCAGATCTCGAACATACCGAGCATATCCGTCGTACAGGTCTTCGGTACCAAAATGGCTCATGGATAATAGCAATGGCTTTTCGTCATCTTTTGTGTTACTATCTGCCTTCGGCGTTAGCAGACACTTGACATGCGCGACACGTGGTGCGTCCGCTTCTATTTTCACCTCATACTTTGCTGATGCGAGTTCCATCGGACACTCAAGATTCTCAGGTTCACTGAAATTGCGGATGACACGCCACTCTTCAATAGCAGGTTCGTTACGATAAGTGTTCTGCCATTTATAGGTCCACACATTGCCAATTTGCAAAGGAAGGTATTCTCGGTCTTCAGCAGGAGTCTTGTATTCAAGCAACTCGGCTTCGGTTATGACCCCGTTGGAATGTTCATATCGTAGTTTAACAAGACCGACGCCCTCGGCAAACCAGAGATAGCGCGTGCCGTTCAAAAGCGCATTTCGCAGCTCAGCCTTAGTATCCTGTACATTAGCGTCTGTGAAGACAGTTTTATGCTTTAGGCAGTCCGAGAACGTGCCTGCTGAGACTTCTACGGATTCATAACCTTCTAAACGACTCTTCGTCTGTACATGCCAGTGCCCTTCTTCTGTCCAGGTTTCCCCAACACCGATTGGAAATTTGAAGAGATCAGTATCACAATGGCTCATATAATATAGCAACATGTACTTCGGCGATGGATCGCCGCCACCGTGCCCTGAGGTACCAAAGTCGATAGATGTCAAAACCGTATCGGTTTTCTTCAGTGTAAAAGTCCCTTCTGCCAAAGGTGCACCACCTTCTGTAGCAGCATTCGCACTCAGGACAATATTGCATTCGGATTTAACTACTTCTTTCATCAATTTCTCCTTTATCTCTTAAAATTCCTGACCAGATGGCGCGTTGTAAGTCCGTGTTATCTGTTCTTTTGGTGATGGTGACATCGATAACCCCGGTCTCCAACGGTGGTCTTTTAGAAGTGTCACCTGATAGTGTGATGGGTAGGATAACCTCTTTGCCTTCACGCTTAAGGGTCAACTCCACCACATCACCAGATTTCCAATCTTTAGCGATCTTTCTGATATCATCAAAAAATTTCACAGGTGTGCCGTTGATGTGAGTTAACTCATCGTCATCGCGATATTGCGGTGAATGGTGGATGAACATGCCCCCGCCCGTTGGACCGCCAAATGAATAGATATGAAGCATTTCAAAGAGGATATACTCAAGGTTCGGAAGCCTTTCGCCAAATTCTATCTCAACATCCAACCCCGCGTCTCTAAAGTATTCCTCTAAGGGCAGCCGCTCTGTCCCGGCCACATATTCATTGAAGAAAGGTTTAAAATCTTCACCTGCAATTTGGCTGATAATCCTAATGACATCGTTCATGGTGAATACGTCGTCGGTGAGACCAAACGCTTGATACATCTGCTGCATCACATCGTCCAAACTGCTTCGATTTTGTGTCCGTTTGCGAATCTGCAAATCCAAAGCAGCCGCGACTAAACAGCCGCCGTCATAGACGAGTTCGCGGTTAGCGGTTTTATCTTCGCCTGCCTCACGGATAGCAAGTTCACCCTGCCGAGATAGATACGACTCCCACGTGCGTTCAAAATCCCTAAGAAAATTGCTTTCAGATGTAAGTCCAAGGCGGACAGCGATGATTTTTGAATAATACTGCGTGAAACCCGCGGAAAACCAATATTCCTGCTCTTTAGAATTGATACCGCTTTGTCCAGACCAGACATAGCCAACCACGTGTGAAACCAGGGGTAGCCAAAAACGTCTACTCGTTTCATCTAATTCGCCGCCTATATGTGCAGTGATACTGCGCCGAGAAGCCCCACCGCCGAGATAACCTTTTTCGCCATAAGGGTTCGCGACAAACAGTATCTGCCCCTTTGGCGTACTACCGTGTACGGTTGCATAGCCTTTTAGGAGTGACTCAACAGTCCCTTGCACTTCGGATATAGACGCTTTAAAACGTCCACCCAGAGCAACGATAACCTCCGTATCTCCGACCTTTGCACGACTTTTACCGTATTCGCCAAGCACGAGATACGCGAACATCAGATCATCTTGATCCTCACATACGAAATGGTGTTCATTCGGTTCAACTTGATCCCAAGGTGTTGAAACATGCCAACTCTCAGGCACGTCAACTTTTAGTTCAATATCCTTTACTTCACCAACGATAAAAAGCGCATACCCGGGCCAGAATACGCAATTCTCTTGGGCGTATGGTGCCTCATTCCTACCAAAGGGCCAATCGCGTTCATCATGATTGAGCAGCACTTTGTAGTGTAACGTCACAGGTGATTCATCTTCGACTTCAACGATCCATTGTGTTTTACCAATCTCCTCTACCTGTAATATATTTCCGTTAGCATCAATGACTGTTAAGTCCTGAAGATAACGGGCATACCCATCGTATAACCACTCCGTCCCAAAATGGCTCATGGATAATCGTAACAACTTTTGGTCCGCTTTGGTCCCACTGTCTATTTTCGGTGTTAGTACACATCTGACATGCGCGAGGCGCGGTTCATCGGCATCCACTTTGACCTGATATCTTGCCGACGCAAGCTCCACCGGATTATCAAACTCTTTAGGCTCACTGAAATTTCTAATGACACACCAGTCCTCAATAACAGCTTCCTCACGATAATCGCTGTGCCACCTGTAAGTCCATACCGTGCCAACTTGGACGGGGAGGTATTCTTGTGCTTCGTCTGGCATCTTATATTCAAGCAGTTCACCTTCTGTAACGATACCATTGGAATGCTCATACCGCATTTTCACAAGTCCAACGCCCTCAGCAAACCACAGATAACGGGTGCCGTTTATAAACGCGTTTTGCGATTCAGCATCAGGATCGTCAACATCCGCTTCTGTGAAGACGGTTTTATGTTTCAGGCACGCTCGGAAAATACCAGCGGAGACTTTGACCGTTTCACGGTCTCCGTCCAAGGTTGTCGTCGCTTCTGATTTGTGGGGGCCTTCCTGTACCCAACAACTACCATCAACCAACGGAAACCTAAAGAGGTCAATATCACTGCCGTGATTGACGTAGTGTAGCAGCATGTACATCGGTCTCGGATAGTCACCACCTATTCCTGTTGTGCGAGAACTGACAGACGTGAAAACCTTATCCGTCTCACAGAGATCAAAGCCGCCTTCCGCGATATGTTCTCCGGTTTCTGTTGCTGCAGTCGCCTGAATGCTAATATATCGTGGATCGCTTTTTAATAAATTGGGACTCAAGTTTTCGCGAAGCATCGCCTCCTCCTGTTCCAATCGTTTCCGCGCTCGGTATAATCGGCTCTTTACCGTGTTCAGCGATACGTCTAAATGGGCACTTACCTCTTCACAGGTTAAGCCGCTGAAATAGTGCAGGACCATCACAGAACGTTCGGTTTCTGGTAATTTTCGGAGGAGACGTTCTACGACATCGCGCAGTTCTCCTGCTGACGCTTGTGTCCGCTCTTTCTCAAGGTATCGTGTATAGAATATTTGCTCTAATTCAATTTTTGACATTGCGTCTAACGACTGCATTGTGGCTGGCTTCCTTCGTAACCATTCAATGCATTGCCGCTTCGCTATCACATACAACCACCCTAAAAAACGATTGGGATCCCGCAAGGTAGGCAGCGATTTAAATGCTTGGATGAAGGTATCCTGTGTAATCTCTTGTGCCGCGTGGAAATCGCCGATTTCACGCCATGCAAGCGAATGGATCCATTCACGATGCCTGTCCACCAATACAGTGAACGCGCTCTCATCACCTGACAATATGCGTTGAATCAACCCGATATCTTCATTTTTCATGACAACCCTCCAAAGTCATTTGATAGCAAGTTTTGGCTTGCAAGCTTCGCCGAAAGTGCCTTAAGGTGTTATGTCGTGTTTTGCGGGAGAAAAGGTTGCATAAAATGCATTTTTATGATTTTTTTTTTTGCTGATAGGAAAATGGGGGATGTATCGTAGTGAATGGCGCGCTTAACGAAGACGCAATAGATTTGCGGGTAGCCCGGTGACGTCCTTGAAGTTGTTTTTGCGGCGAGTCTGCCGATGATTTCGTTAATCTTGTCTCTAAGTCTCCTGAGTCAGGAGTCAGTGGTCACCGTTTGGGCATTGAGTTTCGCTGTAGTTTTGGAAGTCAAGTTTTTTCGGAATTTCAGAGCTCTTGAAGTAGATAGGTTTGGGTTTTATTTTTGCTCTACCCAATCTATGATGACTATCTCCCACTTATCGTTCGCCATTTTTAATCGGTAATGCATATACACCGCGCCGGACCCTGACAATCTCACCAGCGTCCACAAGACGGGTGAGTTCATGTTGTATCGCCTCTGGATGTCCATCGATGGCGGTAGTTAGTTCAGCTGTTTTTTTCTCGCTATGGGTAAGTAGGGAAAGGATTTGCTCTCGGAAAGGTACACGCGGGATATTCCCACCTCGAAGTCTTTGCAACACGCGGTTCGCCTGTCTTTCGGAGCAACCTAAGACCCGCTGAACTTCTTCCCTACTGGACTCAGCCGTTAGGTTCTCACGCTCCTGTTCAAAGCGTTCGCGTATCGCTATCACCTCAGGGAGTTTATTCAATCCACCGGCAATCTCAAAATCTTCCCAGTCAAAGATAGAAGTCTCAGGTCTATCGGTAATGTTCGGAAGCGGCAGTCCGGTGATTAACACAATCCGCCTATCCATCAATCGGTCCAACTCAGCCTGCACAATAACCTCTGTGAGCGCATAAACAGCTTCTTCTTCATAAATACTTTGGAGCCGCGGGTCTTTGTAGGTTCCCGACTCTATTTCGTCTTCGTAAGAGAGCGGTTTTTCATCGTTGCCAAACAACATCTGGGCACGCTGCCAAATAGCCGTTGTCGGTCGTCGCGGTGTTCCAACGACCCAAACGACATCTGCTGTCTCAGAAAGCGTGTCAGACATACTCACCTTCTGGAAATCATCTACGAAGCAGACATTTCTTTCCTTTGCAATGTCATCCAAGCGTCTGGCAATATCTTCATTGGTCACAATCCCATGTTTAACGTCCAAATCCGCCTCAAGCTCCGCGTGGATCCCGCGCAGAAAACGTTGTCCCGTTTCAGAGACACCTATATTACGCCAGTTGTGATAGTCGAGGATGGTTTCTGATGGATAGATGCCCGTGCGCACCTGAAAGACTCGGTTTCCCGGTCCCCACGGTATCGGTTCGGTCGAATAGGATTCAAGGTTTTCATTGGGGAACACTCTGTGGAGATGCTGCTCTGAGAATACGGAGGATACCAACAAAAGTCGTTTGACACTCGCATGGAGCATCGGCGGCACCCAAAACCTCAGCGTTTCACCATCCCAGCGAATCGGTGCATCGGCATCTCGCGTGTAATGCGCGAAGAAACGTTTGAGTTGATGCCAAAAGGTCCAGTTTTGCTCCCGGTAGACAGTTGGAAACGCTTGAATATTCTCTACAGTTTCCGTATCCAAGATCCCCAACGCAATCGCTTGCTTCATCGGCATCGCAACTTTCAGGTCTTCATTAAGTGGAACGGATTTCGGAAAGACGGGGAGTCCTTTTGCCCTAAGTTTATCTGCGGCATCACTGTCTAATGGAATGTAAGCGGAGGCACCGTCTTCAAATTCAATGGTAAAATGTGCCAAGGTCTTTCCGGTATCATCGTCCACGATCCTGCGCGCCACCGTCCTACCACGTACTCTCACTTGACACATCTGTTGGATAAGTGTTTCCTCTTGCCATTCAAAGGTCTGCATCACCGCGCGTACGCCCTTGACGGCATCGCCGTAAAGTTTGCCCTTAATTTCCAAAGCACTCAGCAATGTTTTGGCGAAGTTCCCTAAGGTACAGCCCTGCCAGTGAGTCGCCCATTCCTTTATAACGTTTTTTGAGAGTTGACATTCGAGGAATAAGTCGTGTGTGCGCTGTTGGTTGAGAACACAAAGTCGTTCGGTTTCACCTTTTGGTCTGAGAATCTGTTCTACGAATTCGGTATATTGGGGATCAAAAAACAGTCGCGGAATCGTCAACATTTGGACTTTCGCACTTCGTAATGCGGCGAATTGCGATAAGTATCCACGCTGCTGACACTCAGCATAGACGGGACATTGTGGACAGATACTTTCATTCGGATTCCCACCTTTTTCCTCAAGCGCGAAACAGCGTTCAGGGTCTTCACAGACATTGCCACGTTGAAAGGGGGTTTTCATGCGAACATCAGCGGGGATGGCTTTTACCCGTTCCCAGAGATGTGTTCGCGGTTTCCAGTAAACCACCGATGGCATATTCTGTTCTCGAAAGTATTTCTCCGCGCTTTCTGCGAATTTAGCCTCCGGCGTATTTACGGAAATTACGCCGCCGCTGAGGAAATATGAGTCTTGTGACTGTTCGTCCCAGGGACCTATCCCTGTAATAACGCCGAGAATACGGATGCCTTGGTCGAAAATGCGCTCTATTTGAAACACATCCCTTTGGAGTACCTCATCGCTTTCGGTGTTATCGTCTCGTCCCAACACGGGCGGTGGACGTTTGATCGCCAGGGGACTGAGCTCATCTTCTCGTACCTGCTTCACTTTCACGGGGACAGGGGTGCTTGCGACATCTATCAAGGAGGGAATACCTGTATCGTCCCAAACATCTCCGATTGGCGTGGACTGTGCTGGCAGCCCGGTGTCAGGTGTAAATGCACGGATCCATACCACCCCATCCCTTTCCGATAGTAGGATATCTTCACTGCCAACAGTGCCTTCAGGTTGCGTCCAGTAGTGGAGACCGTCCTCTTGTCGGACATAAGAGAATCCACGTTGTAAGAACGCCTCTTTTGCGAGATCAAGGTGCTCAGAACCGAGCGATAGCGGCACACGGTTGACAATCTGTTTCGCTTCTGTGTTATCAGGGGCAGGTTCGTGAAGTTCCGCACGGAGGGCATCAATAGGGGCGAATAGGACCTCTTTGGCAACGACCGGTGGCACTAATAAGTCACCAACCAAGATCTCATAGCGTGCATCCCAGCGTGTGTGCCCTTCTTCGCCAAATATTTCGAGATATACGTCCCGTTGATACGTATTTTCTAGTGTGGGGGTGTCTTTATAGATATACAATTTCGCTGCTTCGGTATTCGGGTGCAGATACTCCTGGACTCTGCAGGAGAAGCGGAGTCCACCGGATTTCCCTAATGTCAAAAGCGGGTTATTCACAATATTGACGAGTGCCTCAATACAAGCAACAACGGCATCTGGTGCAGCACAGATCGCCTCATATTTGAAGTGCAGATCGTGCCATCGTGTGCCATTGCGTCCCGAAGGAATACCTGTATGCAGCTGAATCCCCCATGAGGCATCCCATCGTTTGATGCCCCAATCTGTTATGCCTTGGCGTTTCAAGAACCGCTTCTTCGTAAAATCCCCAGGACCCCGATCATGCCAAGGCGCGCGTCCCATAGGCATGAACGAGATATCCGCTTGCTCCAAGTCATGAAGCATGACAGGATAATGGTGCGCACAGTAAACCGTGTATTGGTGCGGATGATCCTTTGTATACATCGCAGGTGTTACCACTGTTTTGCGTTGTCGAAGAGGCTTTTCATGCCGTTGATGACAGCGCTGAACAAGGTCTTCCAGAGAATTCATCATCATTGGGAGCCTCCTAAACTGAATTGCAGAATCTATCCTCACATTGGCGTGATCCATTATCGTTAACTTAATATTATATCAAAGGTTATCTCTTTAATTCAAGTTTTTCAGAGAAATAAAACAATACAAACCTATTTTTATTTATATATAAAAATTTATTTTTTTGTTTGCGTTTATATGATTTTTTTTAGGTTCAACAGACATCTCTTGCGCAAATTAAGCAATTTTTTCTGCAAATTTAATTTGACTTCTCAACCCAAACAAAGTATAATTTACTGATATTAGGACGATTAAATATAAAATTCATAAATTATTGAAATTGTCCTAATATCATTTATATTAACCAAGTTGTGTTCTTGCTGTGATAGAAATCCGTTATTTATCATACATGTCATAAAATCCGTAGTTACCAGTATAGTTCAGTCTCTTCGTGAAGCCTCCAAAGTCCCTACCTCTGATAGGAGATATGGGACGTTGGGGATTGGGGTAGGGGATTTAGGGGTTAATCCGCTACCCCCCCTAATAAGGGAGAATATGGACGGTAATGATTAGCAGCATTGGGGGTACATACTGTGAAAATCACCGTATGTGAGAAAGAAGAAGTTGTTATGTTTAGGCTGAAGGGTAGGGTAATTTCCCCGGGTATCAAAAAGGTTTTGGAAACTGTGGAGGAGACACTCACCGGACATGCCTCATCTCCAAAACTTGTGTTTGACTTTAAAGAAGTAACTCGCATAGATGGTGCGGGACTCGGTACGCTCCTGAAAATCTATACCGAGATCCGTCCACATGGTGGTAAAATTGCGGTTATTAATATGAACAAGCACATCAGAAACGTCATTGTCAGAACGGGATTAATTGCCATTCTTAAATGCTTCAAAAGTGAAAACGATGCTGTTGCTGCCTTGCTACGGCACTCTTGAAAATAGTTGTCAGTTATCCGTTAGTGCTTCGCAGTGAGAATCCTACAAAAGGAGGCGAGGTTGGGATCCCCTTCCTACCGGATGAGGATCCTACCGCTGTCGCCAATAAAAGAGAGTGTTTATGTTTTGTTCTAATAATCAGCGATGGAGCCATCTGCCAATCGGCTGTTGGGCCACGTGAAGCGTCTACCCTGATCCTGCCCGACTTCAATAACCTTTGCTTCATCCACCACAACACCCAGCCCTGGTCCTTCAGGGAGCGAAACATAGCCTTCATCGTCCATCTCCCACGTTTTGTAGGCAACGCCCGCAGGCAGCACATTCTCATAGCCTTCGTGGATAAGGAAAAACGGCACGGCAGCCGATAAGTGAAAACTCGCCGTAAGACCGAGATAAGACATAGTGCAGTGCGGTGCGATTGGTACGTGATGCGCCTCCGCGAGTGCAGCGACCTTTTTAACCTGTGTGATGCCACCCCCGTGTCCAACATCGGGTTGAAGGATATCGATCACCTGTGCTTCAAGGATTTCGCGGACTTCCCATATTGTGCGGTCGCGTTCTCCTGTTGCCAGCGGTACAGGGACGGATTCCCGGATTTTCCGCATCACCTCAATATTGCCCGGCACCCATGCCTCCTCAAGGAAAAGTAGGTCATCAGGTTTCAGATAACTCGCGAATTGCTTAACGATAGGCGGCGGCAAGCAGCTATGTGCATCAAACATCACAGCACCATCGGAACCGACCTTCTCCCGCGTATCATGTACACGTTTAACCATGTCAGCAATCTCATCAGGCGTGCCAGCAAACGGCTTAGAACCTCCTGGGCCCGTTTTAATCGCTTTCGGACTCGGATATTTCCAAATTTTATCGCGGCAGGGACCACCGAGCAGGCGATACACCGGTACACCCCAAAGTTTTCCAGCAATATCCCATAGTGCCATATCAATAGCGGAGATGGTATGCACCATCAATCCACCGCCTCGGATGTTGCGATGTGCGCGGAACAGGCGTTGCCAGAGGTGCTCAATCCGCGTCGGGTTTTCGCCGATAATCATTTCGGATAAGGATCGTGCCAACGCACAGGTGACGGTTGTCTCCATATTGTTGATCTCACCCCAACCCGTAACATCCATATTCGTTTCAATCTTAACGTAGGCTTTCACACCCATTGGATAAGCCTCAAGGTTTGTCACCCGAATCTGTGAACCTTTATCTTCATAATCTGCCATCTTATATTATCCTCTCTTTTGATGGAGTCTATAAGTCTATATCTGGTGTATAGTTTGCAACGTTTCAGAAGGTTTGTCAAGGAAAACGATTTGACAAAAACAGCCTGAAGTGATAGAATAGTCAATACGATTTTTAAACAGTTGGCTCAATTGCTAAGATAAGGAGACCAAACAGATGGCAAATCAGACATATCGCGTTGGAATCATTGGATGCGGCGGAATGGGCAGGTCCCACACCAGAGCATGGACCGCACATCCAAGAGCAGAAGTCGTGGCAATAATGGACATCTATGAAGAGGCAACACAACGCATCGTAGACGAGTACGGTGTATCCGCTATCTACACCGATGTTGACGAAATGTTAGCAAAAGAGGATTTGGACATCGTTAGTGTCACAACATGGCAGGGACCGAGGGCGGAAGCCACGGTTGCAGCAGCGAAAGCAGGTGTGAAAGGGATTATCGGTGAGAAGCCGATGGCAGCCTCACTTGGACAAGCCGACGCTATGATCGCTGCCTGTGAAGAGAACGATGTCAAACTTGTCATCGGTCATCAAGGCAGGTTCGCGGCTGGAAATATAGAGACCCGTAGGCTCGTCGCTGCCGGAGCGATCGGTGAGCCAACAACTGTCCACCACAGTGCCAAAAGGCACGCTGGGTTGTTGAACACAGGCACACACGCGATTGACGGTTGGCGTTTCATTTTGTCTGACCCTGAAACACTTTGGGTCATCGGACAGACCTCCCGGGAGACCGATCGCTGGGAACGTCGTACGATTTGTGAGGACCTCTGCATGGGCTTGGTCTGTTTTGAAGGCGGCGCACGCGGCATCTACGAAGGCGACTTACCGGAACCAAACGTCTCAATGCCCAGAATCGCTGGAACAGAGGGACAAATTCGTAACGGACCTGACGGCACAATTCTGCTCCAAAACGGGGATGCGAAGGGCTGGCAAAGCGTTACACCGCCTCCACAAACAAAAAATCAGTACGATGAACTCATCGAGTGGATCGAAGGGGACATTTCCGACCATCGCGGCAGCGGCGTTCAAGCACGCTACACCCTTGAAATCATGCTGGCTATCTATGAATCGTTGCGCATCAAAAATGTCGTTACTATGCCGATGGAAACGAAAGAGTTACCCCTTGAACTCATGGTTAACGACGGCACGCTCCCTGTCTTAGTCGAAGGCAAATACGATCTGCGTAGACCCTTTGAAGGGCAAACGTGGACAAAGCCTAAAAAAGCTTAGTAACTGACACAACGTGGTGTTGCCGAACGGACTTGATTGTTGTAAAGGAGAAATGGATGGAGAAACAAGACAGACGCTCATTTTTAGAGATCGCAACAGCGTTTATCGGGGGAGTGCTGAGCCTCGCTGCCGGCATTCCCCTCATTGGTTTTGCGATTTCGCCTGCCTTCAAAAAAGGAGAGTCGAAGTGGGTCGACTTGGGTCTCGCTGATCGCCTCAAAAACAGCCGCTTTAAAAAGGTGGACTATACCTTCACTGCGAAAGACGGCTGGGTCAAAGCAACGAAGAAACGTTCCGTCTACGTAACCGATGCTGGTAACGGGGAGTGGAGTGTTTTCTCACGCATCTGTTCACATCTCGGTTGCCTCGTCCGGTGGGATGAGAGTAAAGAATCGTTTCTCTGTCCGTGTCACGGCGCGATATTCGATAAGACCGGAGCAGTTGTTGCGGGTCCACCGCCAGAACCGTTGCAGAAACTCGAAACCAAAGTCGAGGCGGGTATTCTATATGTGAAGGAGTCTTAATGAGTTACGCTGGGATAAAGCAATTTCTGAACGAGCGTCTCCCATTAGAGGCTCTGGACACACATCTGCGTAAACCACTGCCGAAACACATCAACCTGCTTTTCTCACTCGGTAGTTTGGCGATGTTCCTGCTCCTATTGCAAGCAGTAACAGGTGCGTTTCTTGCGTTCTACTACTCACCATCCCCCGAACACGCGCATAACGCCGTAACCTATATCAGCGAAGAGGTCCCGTTCGGTGCGTTCGTGCGCGGCTTGCACCATTGGGGTGCGAGCGCGATGGTCATCATCGTTGTCCTGCATTTGCTCCGTGTCGTGCTCTATAGTTCATACAAAGCCCCGCGTGAACTGACTTGGATATTCGGCGTGCTACTCCTCTTAATTGTTCTCGGTTTCGGGTTCACGGGTTACCTGCTGCCGTGGGACGAAAAGGCGTATTGGGCAACGGTTGTCGGTGTGGAAATCGCCAGTACTGCGCCCGGATTAGGCGATTTTGTCGCGAAGGTGTTACGCGGCGGCTCGGAAATCGGCGCGGTGACGCTGTCTCGGTTTTACGCGCTCCATACAATCTGGCTACCTTGGTTGGCATTCGGACTGGTCGGTGTGCATCTTTTTTTGGTTAGGTATTACGGTTCTTCAGGGACACCCAAAAATACACCAGAGGAGATGAAAACTGGAAAACCGTTCTATCCGCATCAGGTATTTGAAGACGTTGTCGGCATGCTAATCCTCTTTATCATACTCGCTGCCGTTGCGATCTTCGTCCCTGTCCCGCTTGAAGATGTCGCGGATCCGACGAATGCAGATTACGATCCGCGCCCTGAGTGGTATTTCCTGTTCCTGTTCCAACTCCTGAAATACTTCCAAGGTCCCTTTGAAATCATTGGGACGTTTGTGATTCCGACGGTCGGGATGCTGTTGTTACTATTCCTTCCGTTCTTAGACAGAAGTGAGCGTGTTGTCCTCTGGAAACGCCCGATTGCACTCACAGTTACAAGCGTCAGCGTTGTCGCGATTGTAGTCTTGACGATCCTCGGTGGCACTTCAAAGAAACTTGAAACAACAGAAGTCGCTGTACAGGAAACCTCCCAACCAATAGAGCAAACACAAGGGGCAACTACACCAGACCCGGAAACAGAAGAAATAGAAGAAGGCGAAGCGGTGTTTGACTTCCAGCTAACTGAAGAAGAAATCGAAGGCGCGAAAGCAGTGGAAGAATCGCAATAGTCCTCTTGATGCGTTGCATCCGCTCTATAAAGCACATAGCCGCTGATGAAAAACCGCAATTTAGAAGCACAATTCACACTTTTTCCGATAGAAACTGAGTTTGAAGTTCCACCAGACGACGCGGCCTCTGATGGTGTGGCGTTAGTTTCGTTCCGAGAGTTAGTTCCTGAAATCAATGATACCGGTTACCTGACACACGCTATTTATGCCTATCCCGCGAAATTCATTCCGCAGATTGTCCGTTATGCTATTAACACCTACACAAAGGAAGGCGATTGGATTGTCGATCCGTTCGCAGGTTCAGGTACAGTGGGTGTTGAGGCGTATCTGTGCAAACGCAATGCTGTTTTACTCGACCTGAATCTCCTTTTGAATCACATTATGCCCCTCAAGGTTTATCGTGGTAAGGAGATATTATCCGAAGCGAATTTGTATAAACTTTTAACGGATCTGCAAGAAAATAACAAGCAATTCACACCCACTTGGTCGAATGTTACCTACTGGTACGCGCCGGAAATTTTAGAAGTCTTATCGCAATACTGGGGCTTCATCAACAATACAGATGACGGGATCTATGCCGCCATTATTAAATCTGCGTTGTTGAAGGTTAGTAAACGCTTTTCCTATACAGAAGATAGGACACCCAAACTTGCCAGATCCAAGCGAAAGTTGAACGCTATAGAGGAACTCCTTAAGGAAAATTGGAAGGAACAGTTAGATGAGATGGTTCAGAGTCTCTCCTTGAAAACGTTAAGAGACCTGAACGACTTTGTGGTGTACACCCAGCAGTATCACGCTGAAGATTTGGGACGGGTTGAATTCCATGGAGGGGTTGATTCGTCGGATGTTGCTGTGCCGAGAGCATGTGACGCGCTCATAACATCGCCGCCATACCTTCAGGCGCAGGAATATATCCGCTCTACGAAGATGGACCTGTTCTGGTTAGGACACACCGAGGCAGAGATCCGGGAACTATCACGACTTGAAATCCCGTATCGAAAGGCAGATCGGGTGATTCAGACGGAAACGTTGGATAAAGTCCGGGAGACGCTCACGCGGGAGGATCTCCGAAAGCGGCTCGATTCCTATTTCTG
>PYJC01000084.1 GCA_003635255.1 Candidatus Poribacteria bacterium
GTTCTATCTGACGGCATCAAGCAGTTGCGTCAAAAAAGTGCCTTTAAGAAATTCAATTGGGACCGAGATGTGCTTGTGGTTTCACAATTTGACCCAGATACCGAGTGGAGCGCATGGAATTCGCTGGAGCGAAATCAACTTGTGTGCGTCCTCTCTAAAGCGGTTGTTGTTATTGAATCTGGACCTAAGCGGGATACGCAAGGTAAAATGAGTGGGACCTTTATTACTGCGAAAGTAGCACTTGATCTAAATCTACCACTTTTTGTTGTTGCCCCAAACTGCTTTGACAACCCTCCAAAAGGCAATGCTGACTTGATTGCGTTAGGTGGTTATAGTTTCGATCCCATTAATGGCGCAGCGGAAATTGCAAAATATCTCTGAAATACCGAGAGCTTGAAAACCTCGCCAGCAATGGTCCGGAGTGCTAACTTTCACTTGTCTTGAACCAACTTAAACTTACGCGCAGCTTCTTCCACACCGACGAAACGACTGTAGATTGCCACGTGGCTGAGTTTGCCTTCCCAATTTCTGCCGCCACTCGCTTCGTCACCGAAAAGTAAGGGGTAGCGTTCCCAATTGCTGAAATCTCCTTGCGTGCCGTTGCTAACATGGACGAGTTCGCCATCAATGTAGCAGTAGACATTCCCATCAAAATAACTGACGATGACGTGTATCAGTTTTCCAAATGCAATCCTACCGAAAGAAAACTCACCACCTAACCCATTCGTGCCAGTCTGCGGTGTCCGGATTCTCATAGCAAAACGGTTTCCATCCTGTCCGAATGTGAAGTTACGATGCGTAATGTCGTTTGAGAACGAGATAATCCGTGCGGGCCCATCCTGATCCAGATTATCCGTTGTAACGAGACACTCAAGTGTTAACTGATTGCTTTGCTGACACGCTGCGAGGAGTGTGTCATTGACAGCCTCAGCGAGAAACGAACCGCCTGTCAGATCCATCTGTCCGCTGGCACCGATTATCGCATCACCGCGGGATTCAATGTTTCCGCTGTCTTCAAGCGTGCCGTGCCACAGAAAAACGAGTCCATCGCGCGAACCGGGGAATTCTGTGTGCATCTCAATATCAGCCGGTGCTTCCGGCGATACATGGATCGCGAGGGATGTTGTTGCCGTGTCCCCCTCCGGGTCCATCACCGTAAGTGTTGCAACGTATTGCCCAAGGCTTTCGTAGATGTGTGTTGGGTTTGATTCGGTGGACGTTGCGCCATCTCCGAAGGTCCAGTGGTGTGCCAGATCCCCTGCTGCTGAGAAATTCACTGTGAGTGGAGCACTGCCTTGAAGCACATCGGCGGATGCTTTCGCTTCTGGACGGAGTTTCTCGCCTAGTGCGTATGGTGTAAAGCGATAGGCAGAACCGTCATGCGGTGCAGCGAACGTATATTCCCCGGGTTGTGCCGTACCAACTGGGACGACTTTCATGTTCCATGTATCCACACGATCAACTTTATAGGGTTGCTCGCCCTTCAAGTCCAGCGTTATCGTCTGCGGTGCGGTTGTATAAGTAAGGTAGTATTCTCCATGTTTCGCGAGGATATACTGTCCCTTGTCATCACCGATCGGTTCAAGCGTATCAAACCCTGGTGCGTCAGCCATGAAGTCTTTGAGGAACGCAATCCGTGGAGGACTTTCACCGCGAAGCACGCCCCCTTTTGCCCACCAGAGGAGGTCTTCAGGATGTTTGTAGGTCTCTCCGTGTCCGACGTAGCATCCGGAAACGGTGCCTGCCCAGAAGTTTTGCACCATCTGTTCTGCAGTGATATTTCCCCAACCTTGTGGAATATCGCCCTCATAGCGGCACTCGTCGTAGATAACGGGTTTTCCGTATTGCGTGCGATAGTTGATGCCACCCGCCATATTGGAGGTTTGGATACTGGTATGCGTCACCCACGGTTTATTGTGGTCGTACCAAATCCTGCAATTGTGGATTCCACGTAAGCGTTGATATGGGTCATGATCGCGGATAACCTGGAAAAACCGGTCCCAGTCGGATTCTTGTTTTGCAGGCATGATGTCAAATTCATTTGCGAGGGACCACCAGACGTTACGGAAAGCGGCTAAACGTGCGACGGCATATCGTATATAACGATCATCACTCTCGGCATCCATATTCTCAAAATCCCACCGGTCATAGGTATGAAATAGAATGATGTCCGCTTCAATACCGAGGTCCAGGAGGTCCTGAACGCGTTGTTCAAAGTGCTGCCAGAATTCGGGATCGAATCTTGTGAAATCCCAATCTTTTAAGGGTTTTCCTTCAAACGGGTAGTGGATAGGTTCATTTTTGTTGTAGACGTAATCTTTTGGAAAGATGCACATCCGCATCTTGTTAAAGGGTGATTCGGCGAGTGTTTCGAGCGTCTGTTCTTCCATCGCCTCGCCTTGATGTGCCCAGGCATAACAGGTCGTTCCAAATTGGTGATAAGGTGTCCCATCAGCGTATTGCAAATAGAAGTCTTTATAGACCTGCACGGGTCCGTGGTTTCCGTTGGACGGTTCAACGCATGTAAATTGTCCCGTTTTCCCGTCGAGTTCGGAGTGGTTACTTTTTGTTGTGTACGTCCATTCACCAACTTCATCGGGCATGAATCGGATTTTGTAAATTCCGCCTCCGTCATAGAAACCTTGTGGCTCGAAAGTTCGATCGTTCTGTGAAAATTCCGCTGTTAATTGGACCTCAGTGAACGGATTTCCTGTGTCCGGTCCATCCAAGGTCGCTTCATATATTCCCCACTGTTCAACCATATTTACCTCTGATTTTTTTTCTGCATTCACGGTAGATACTATACTTAGGAAAAAAGCAGCCGTGAAAATTATTATTGGTAAGATATATCTTGTCATTGCAACCTTAGCGCGTCTCCTCCAGAAGTTCATCTAATATGCGTTGCTCCTCCCGGAGTTCATTTAGGATTTTATCCAGCCCATCATCAGGTTTAGCTACAGACTCAGCCGCTCTCGCTTCAGCAGCTTCCAGTTCCGCCAATAGTTTGGCAGCCTCTTCAGAATACGATGCAAGATTCTGGAGTGCTGTCTTCCGTTGCAGCGCGGCATCTTTAAGGGCCTCGGTTACTGATTTTAAACCCTCGGTTGCTGACTTTAGAGCCTCGGTTGCTGACTTTAGAGCCTCAGAGTCTACAGGCGGAGTCAATGCTGATTGAAAATCCTCTTGTACTGATTGAAAATCTTTTAGTGCTGATATCACGTCTTCTTGTACTAAATCGAAAACCGATTGTGCCTTCTCAAACGCCTCACGAGCTGCAACCTCCTCAGCTGAAGGCATATCCTGCTGCATGGATCCTTCGCCGCTTTGCCCTCCACTGACTTCTTGCGTGGAGAAATGCAAAGGTTCGTCCGGAAGGGCAGACGTTGAGGGGCCGTGCATGTTTTCAGCTCCGACTTCTACCTCTGTTCCTTGGGAGGTCTGCGCTGGACTTATAGGAGATCCAGAGTTAACCGGCGGAACATTCTGAGGGGGAAGCGTTGTCCTGTACACCTTTTTGGGTTCAGCCTTAAGTATTTTCTGTGCGGGACGATGATGCCCGAAATACCAAACAGCAGTTGCTGCTATTAAGAAAAGGGCAATATAGACTGGTCTACGAAAATTTTTCATTATCAACCTCTACAGTAAAATTGCGCTACTATAAACAGGAATTATGTAGGCGTGCTTTTTTAGATTATTTCCTTGGTGGTTTGATCATCAGGCTTTCAATGACACTAACAAATTCACTATCCGACAACTTCGGATCCAAATAAGACCGAAAACCGGGCTGCATCTCCCACTCATATCCATTCGACAACCTGCCTTTGCCATCTGTAACTTCAGCGAAGTAGTTGCTAAGACCGCGCACACCGTATAAGACCGCAAGTTGGTCCCAACTGGAACGCCCCTTATACTGCCCGTTGAATCGACGATAATATGCCTCCCGCACAGGATTTCCAGCAGGCGTTTCCGCGAGTCTCGCCCCCGTGTGTACAGACTCTCCATAATGGCTGATAACGAGAGATGTGGGCCAATTGTGGATCACATATTCCGACTTACCAACAAGATCGTGGCGAACCGTGTTGTAAGGGTCGTCAACAAGCAGTGCCATTACTACGAGTTCGGTGACTTTTTGAGAAATGAGGTCAGGATCGGTTTTCAGGAGATCGTAGAGATTGTTGAGGAACCCAACGCTAATAATTGTCACTGAGTTATCGGGTTGCTCACCAAGTACTTGTAGATAAAGCTCCAGAGAACTGGGTGTTGGAATAGTCGGGAGACTATGCGGGAAATTAGCGATGGTGTCCAGGTAGCTGGATTCGTCAGGATCAGCGAGGTCACCTTTATAGATACCGATGGGAATGTCACCCCGGTTGTACCACGTATTTATTGCGCAGATGGCATTGGCAGCACTTGGATGCACTTCATTGAAACTAATAGCGAGGATTTCCGCCTCCCCACTATCTGCTAAGGCATGCAGTACAGCGAGTGCGCCGACATCATCTACGTCGGTAGACATATCCGTCTCAAATATTACCTTCTTGGGGAGCGTTACTTCGGTATCTTGTGCCTGCAAATTGGATGGTGTCATCATAGTAAAAAGCATTAATATTGTCGCAAAATATGAAAATGTCAAGTTTCGCTGCAAATAAAAGAAGATTGAATACTGCATTTAAATCTATGTGTTGCCGAATGAACCGAAAAAGGTCTCTTTCGTGCTAAGGTTTTTCCACCTTTCAATAAAATTGTCTTCCACCGCTAAGTATATTTGAAAAATTGACGAATGTCAAGGGATTCGTTATCAGTTATCGGTTACCAGTTTGCCTCGCAGTGAAAGGAAGTGTGGTTTTCAACTGCAGCACTACCCTCGGTTTTGAACAAAACTGTCCAAAAATTGAACAATAAAAAACATTTGTCAGGTAGATTTACGAAAAAACACCCTTTAAACACGATTTCACGCCTGAATTGTCTTGGCATGAAAATTGCGTATATCAAAGCAAACCAACCGGGAAAGCCTGCCTCCTTGGGAAAATACGGAGCGATGCAAGAGGCTTTCCCATATTTCAATTGCTTGCATCGCTCCATCTATTAGCCTGTGCTGTATGCAAAGGAGAAAGAATCATGAATAGGTGGAAGTACTTACTTTTTATAGTCGCTTGTTTATCACAGATTGGCTGTGCTGCGCTTTTAACGGAGCAGGTATATGTTTTGATCGACCGTCCGGTGAGTGAAAAGGCAACTTTCAACGGAGAAATTTATTCACTCCCAGAAAGAGCGGACGTTCGGAAAGTTGTGCTGCTCGGCTCTGGAAAAATCCGAAACATTGAAATTCACGTGCGTGATAAGAGAAATCAATGGGAACCCGCGAAAAAAATTCCTGGAGGTATTGAATTCCCGTTTGAAATCCCACTTATTGCTGAGACAGATGCTGTTAAAATTATAAAACATTCAATGACCGGCGCGGGTCGCATTGAGGCAGTTCAATTTTACACAGTTGCGGATAAAGGAAATTAAGTTCTTCTATAACCCCTTTATCTCCACATTTACACTGTTTCCCTAAAGCAGAAGCTTTTAGAAGTAGAACGTAAGGATGGAACATAAATGCGCGTTTATAGTATTCAGAAGCGTGTTGATGGAAGGATAAAATGAAACAAAAACTTACCCATATTGCGGGAACAATAACACTGTTAGGGTGCTTTCTGCTTGCGGTAGACGTTTGTGGACAAACACCTGATGCTACACATATCGCCTTCACTTCCCGGCGAACTGGGAATAGTGATATCTACATCATGGATATAGAAGGAAAAAATATCGAAAACTTCACAAACCATCCATCATGGGACTTTTCTCCAACGTTCTCACCCAATGGACGATGGATGGCTTATGTATCCGACAAAGATATTTATCTGATGAATTTAGCGACAAAAGAACGTCAGCGGCTCACAGAAGGTAGAAGTCCTGACTGGTCCCCAGACGGTGAATCCATTGTTTTTACCTCCAGTCGATCAGGTCAGTCTAATATCTACAAAATAGATGTCAACGGTGAAGAGGTTCAACAACTGACAGATGAGGCAAGTAATGGCAATCCGTCGTGGTCGCCGGACGGTGAATCGATTATCTTCAATTCCAATCGGGATGGGGGGATATTTTTGTCGGTCTACGTGATGACTGCCGATGGGAGAAGACAAAGAAGGCTTGCAGACGGGAGCAGTCCGGTGTGGTCGCCGGATGGGAAACAGATTGCCTATATTTTGGGTATTGCGGGAAGCGGCGTTTATGTGATGAACGCAGAAGGCAAAAACAGTCGGCGGTTGACACCAGAGAAAACATGGAGCGAGAGCCCCGCGTGGTCGCCGGATGGTCAATGGATTGCCTATGAATCAGAACTTGAAAACCCGTGGGGCAACCTGAACCGAGATTCAAATATCTATCTCATCAGTCCGATTGGCGGCAAATCACGCCGATTAACAGATCATCCCGCACTGGATAGTTTTCCTGCGTGGGTGCCTGCCGGTTTTCTCTCGGTTTCTCCAACTGCGAACACACAAACGACGTTATGGGGCGCACTGAAAAAATCTGGCAGCGAATTAAATTAAAGAAAGGTATCGCCCCCTCCATATAAATAAGGAGACAAAAGTGTTACATCGACAATTCTTTATCTGTTTCTGTTTGTTCATATTAATTGCGCTGAGTGCTCAAGCGTTTCCACCCTCCTCGCCTGCAGGTGGCAACTATTTAGTCCTTGAT
The DNA here is from genome assembly GCA_003635255.1 of Candidatus Poribacteria bacterium. Lineage (GTDB taxonomy): Bacteria > Poribacteria > WGA-4E > WGA-4E > WGA-3G > WGA-3G. Next base: position 6,745 of record PYJC01000084.1, read on the forward strand.
GGTGTAGACGACTATGCTGTTTTAGATTTTGAAGCCTTCGGTATACTTTTACCCGAAGGCACGGATGAATTCACTGTTGAAGCGTGGGTGTATCCAACGCAACCTCCTGCTAAGAATATGTCAGCAACGATTCTCAGCCAACAGGTGCGAATAACCGTCGCAAGTGATAAAGACGAAAAACTTCAACGAATTAAAAATTTTATCGACTGGCAGAAGGGAGATCTACTGCTAATAATCGATGCCCACGTTGCTGGCTGGGGCGGCGGTGGTACAACACCGTTCAAGCCAATGACACTTGCGCCGAATCAATGGCATCATATCGCTTATCAGGCGAAACGGAGAGAGACAATAACCATTGCCAATGATCTCGCAAAGATACTACCGCAAGGAACAACTATCGGACATGACCTTTCTAAATTCTGGCGTCCAAAGGATTTTACGCTTGGCGGTTTTGGAAAGAAAATTGAGGTGCCCAATGCTGGTAATTACTTTTGGGGTTCCTTTACTGGATACATTGACGAGGTTCGCATCTCGACCGTCGCCCGTTACGATGTCACCAAGCAGAATTTTACGCCGAATGAAAAGTTCAAGGAAGATGGAAAGACGGTTGCATTGTGGCATTTTGATGAACCGGGTGGGATGCGCAAGTTCTCAGATGCATCGGGTAATGCGTATCATCTGGTAGGTAAGAATGGGGCAAAGACAGGTATTCCACTCACAGTTGCCCCTATGGGAAAACTCACCACAATATGGGGAAGTATGAAGCACCGGAACAATTGATGGAGACACACTCATGCTTCGACAATACATCATTCTCTTAGTAGCGATACTATCCATCTTAGGAAGTCAACTTGATGCTGTAGAACCGGTGTTCACCATCGGTAAGCCGCCCCTGGCGGACATCGCCTACACCCCGGATGGCCGTTTTTTGGCAACGCTGTCCAAGCCATTTCAGGGAGCGGCGGCGATTGAATTGTTGGATGCAGAGTCTTTCGTTTCGGTGCATCGCATCGACTCCGTCGAAGGCAGGCACATTCAGTTTTCACCCGATGGCTCGCAAATGGCAATTTTTGGCAATAAGGCAGCGATTCAACTCCGGAACGTTGAACCGCCCCGTTTGCGGGCTACGATTCCCGTGGAAACGGTGAATGTCGCATTTTCACCCGATGGCAGGTATCTCGCCTATACCATTGATGATACTGTCTATTTATGGCATCTCCGACAAAAACAAGTGGTCAAGCAACTGACCAACGGAGTGTTCGTCACGGCAATCGCGTTTCACCCGACCCTCCCGATTCTTGTCAGTGGTCACCAAACGGGTCCGGTAACATTCTGGAATGTGGACACCGGGCAGATTCAGCGGCGATTTGATACCAGCTGGCAATTTCCGGTCAAACTCCGATTCAGTCCCGACGGTACATTTATCGCCATTCTCTCTAAAAACGCAGATGCTGTCCACCTTTTTGAAACCGCCACAGGCGTGCTCCGGGATGCCTTTCGACATGCTCTTGACTTTAACTTCTCACCGGACAGCACCTACTTTTTTCTCGGGACAACCGATGCCATGCTTTGGCGGCTCCATCTCCCGACGGGGTGGCGGGATAGTCAATCCGTCGTCGATCGTCGCACCCCGGAGGGACGTGGAAGCGGACACGTGGAACGTCTCACTTTTCACCCGAACGGTGCCCAGTTTGCGAGTCAGATCAACTCCGACCGTATTAGCATCTGGGACGCTAAGAAGTTGTCTCGCCTAAAAACACTTTACGGCTGGGAGCAGAATTACACACAGGTCGCTTATCTACCGAAGATTAATCGCTTGATCACGGGCATCTACACCAACATACTCCATTTTTGGGACACCCGCACCGGCGATCTATTGAAAACTGTGGAGTTTCATTCAAGGCTTTGGCAAATCGTTCCCAGCCCAGATGGACGGTCCATCGCCCTTGACGTTGAGGCAACAAATCAGATCTGGGACGCGGCGTTAATGGAACCGCGCCATGTTTTTCAAATCCGAGGGTATTTAGGCACACAAGTTGTGGCTTTCTCGCCTTCTGGGAAATACCTCGCCTCGAACACCTACCTGGGCACGTTTGTCTGGGAGGTGGACACCGGAAGGCAGGTGAATCTAATTGACACCGGCTGGTCAGATTTCTCACTCTTGCTGTTTACATCTGATGAGCAGCAAATTACATTGATTCCACCTAACGACGCAAACATCCATCCCAGAGGCGATTTCATCGGGTTTTGGGATATTCAGACAGGAGATATGGTTCGCAGCGTCGATTCGATTGGCCCCCTCATGCTTCGGCCAGGCAATTCCCTGCAAATACGCGACGATCAAGATGCCTTAGGGATTTTTGATGTGGAGACGGGTAGAAAACTCAGCCAGATCTCGAAACCTGTCCCGTTTCAACTGATACGCGGCTCCTCTAATATTCAATTCCATCCCACTGGTCGCATGGTTGCCATTCATTGGCCTGTGGACACACAATTTGATCAACAGCGATTTTACGATACCCAAACCGGTCAGTTACTCGCGGTGCTGTCAGGAGCAGATTTACGGTTCGCGGGGCAAGGTAAATTTATGCTCATCCACAACGAAAACAGCCATCAATTGGAAATTTACCGGACCCCAGATGTTTTGAACATTCCAGAGCCGGACCTTGTTGAACCACAGGGGCGGCAATTGGCACAATGGGGAGGTATCAAGCGTAACGCGCTGCTCCAAAACTTCCCTAATCCATTCAATCCGGAAACATGGATTCCATTTCGACTTGCGGACGAAAGCAGTGTCACGATTCAGATTTACAACTCAAAGGGTCAGTTGGTGCGTCGCTTATCGCCGGGCGTAATGCCTGCAGGCGACTATTCTTCACAGGCACAAGCCGCCTATTGGGATGGACGCAATCAGACCGGTGAACCTGTGAGTAGTGGCGTCTATCTCTACACGATCAACGCTGGCGACTTTACAGCAACCCGTAAAATGCTTATTCGGAAATAGATTGAATTTCAAAGGACAGATCGTATCAGGTTGATTTGGACTGCGAAAGCTGCACTTCTTCGGGCATTTTTTACACGGTTTCGCCCCTTTTTGTGCAATTTAACGGCTGTAATACTAAAATTATGGGCATATTTAACATAGTTGGCATTGGCATAAAAATTGCTAATAACTTAGAACGCTGAGTAAGCCATGAGAGAGCCTTTTCCTTAGAGAAACACAGAGCGATGCGATCGGCTTTCCTATATCTCACTTGCCGCATCGCTCCACCTATCAATCCGAAACATTATATGCAAGGAGAAAAAACCGTGAAGAGATGGAAATGCCTACTTTTTATCCTCGTATGTCTACCACAGATCGGCTGTGCCACACTCTTAACGAAACAGCAGTATGTCTTGATTGATCGCCCAGTGGACGGAATGGTGACCTTCCACGGCGAAGTGTATTGGCTCCCAGAAAGCGCGGATATTCGGAAAATCACACTTCTTGGCTCTGGACAACTGCAAAACCTCGAAATACATGTTCGCGATGAGAAAAGAGAGTGGGAACTCGTCAAGAAGGTTCCAGGCGGACGACTCCCGTTTGAAGTTCCACTCACTGCGGAGACAGATGCTGTCAAAATCATAAAACTCTCAAGAATAACTGACAGTCGCATTGAGACGATCCAGTTTTATACGGTTGCCGAGAAAGGAGATTAAAATTTGAAAAAATGAGATCTACCCTTAACTTTTTCAGTTTCATCCTTATAATTAAATCAAGAGCACAAGTGGATCTAATATTACTTCTGAAAGTAAATGTTGCAGGCACAACTTTTCTGAAAGGGATCACGGTAGAAACCCAAACTCATAGTTTTGCAGCGTACTTGAAGAAACACTTTCTTCGCACTGGATTTTAGCGTTTGCAAAAACCCCAGATGCGATGTGCATCATGCTACGGTTTCCCATTGAAAGGTATTCAATTAGAAATAGTGTGATATACCGATAAATTCTTATATATCACCTTTTACTCACATTTATACCGCCGAAAGGAGTAAAACAATGTGGACTCGACTTTGTACACAAATAGTTTTCTTGGTTATCGTGGTGGGAACGGCGTGGGGACAGGAACTTGATTTAGAATTGGAGTGGATCCGACTTGATAACGGTACACCCATGCACTATGTATCGGCACTCGAAGGGGCAGACCATCGACTCTACGCTGGTACATCAGTAGGCTTACTTTTCTCCGAAAACGACGGGAATACATGGTTGCCCACTACATTCGGGAATGAAGATAAGACCGTTACCACACTTACAACCGATGGAAATACCGTTTATGTAGGAACGTGGCGACACGGAATATTCCGATCAGATGATGCCGGAGAAACATGGAAACCCTTAAATGATGGTCTACGCTTCCAAGATTTAGATGGAGAACCCTTTTACGGCACAGTTCGACGCATCCTTATCATTGACAATACTATCATCAATGTAATGTACCATGGGGGCACCTACATCTCAACAGATCGTGGAGAGACGTGGCACGACGTTTCAGAAGAGTGGTATTGGGGGGATGGCATCTACTCAATAACAGCGTTTGACGGTTATCTATGGACTGCCCTCTCGATCAATTCGATGGCGCGATCTCCCGACAATGGACAGACATGGCAAAATCTTCCACTTTCCCAATGGGACCGCACTAATGATTGGGCAGTGCTTCAAGGTCAACTGTATATAGCAGGTCAAAAAGGCATCGGACGTTGGAGCGAAACACTGCAAACGTGGGAATATCTGATGGATGGATTGCCAATTGATAACACTGAGGATTCAAATGACCGACCGTACGTCTATAGTTTCGCTGTCCGGGGTGGGTACTTATTTGCCGGATTGGCCACTCACGGTGTTTATGTCTTTGATGCCCAATCGGAGACGTGGTCTGCTGTGGGGCTTCAGGAATTATCGGTTTACGCTCTCCTTTCGTACGGAGAAGGACTATATGCGGGTACGGAAGAGAGCGGCATCTACCGTGCCGAACTTCGGGATACCCCACCTGTCTCTGTACAGCCGCGGGAAAAGACAGTAACAACATGGGCTCACCTGAAGCAGACCACTCACAAGCGAGATTGACTATTTTATCCCTACTGCTGAAATATTCGGAGGTTCCTCATGAAAATGCTCACTGACCTTTTAAGGCAAAGCTTGCAGGTGTTTCAGTTTCCAGTTTCCAGTTTCCAGTTTCCAGCAAAAAAGTCTCTTAACTGGCCACTGGTTACTGATGACTGGTTACTTCTCCTCATCACACTCGTCGGCATTTTCTGTCTTCCGTGTCTTACGTTTGGGATTGAACCTATCGGCACGATTGGACAACCGCGTCCAGAGCAGCACGCTTTTCTTTCCGATGAAACTATTTTGCGTGCTGTTCCAACACACATTCAAGTTGTTGATGCACATACCAGTGCAATTGTTGATGAGTTCGGCGAGCGAATGTATTACAGTGATGTGGTATTTAGTCCAACTGCTACACATTTAGCGATTCTGAATCATTCTGCTACTGAGCCAAGAACGACGAAGATAAATATCTGGGATGTCAATGCTCGTGAACAGGTAATGAGATGGCAGTTTGGAAACCGCGTCAGGTATGCAGCATTTAGCCCGACAGATTCAGTATTTGCGACATCTTTTAAAGATGGGATTCATTTGTGGAACTGGCAAACTGGAGCGTTCATTGGAACGATGGAGCGCATAAATTTTCCATCAAAGCGAGCCATAGTTTTTAGTACCGACGGGCACCATCTCCTGATAGTCGCAAGACATTCAAGTGTTGAGTCGTGGAATGTCAAAACACTGCGCTTGGAAGGACGCTTTGATGGACATACTGGTAATTGGGGTGAAGATGTTGCCATCAGTCCTGATGGCGCGTTCGTTGCGGCGTTTGAGATAAATTCAACTTCAGTCTGTGTGTGGGATGTCGGCGCGCGACATCTGTTATGGCGAAAATGGAGCGGTAGTGGAGGGGTTTCAAGCATGGCATTCAGTCCAGATAGTCAACGTCTGTATGTTACGACCGAGACATCTCGGCTGCGCCGGTCTAATTATGGTCCGTGGATAGGTTGGGATGATCAGGTACGGGTCTGGGACGTTAAATCGGGACAACAGATTGATACGTTCGGCACTGAGTTCACTCGATTAAAATCAATGACCCTCTCACCCAATGAAAAGACTGCGCTTCTACACTATAACGATGCTGTTGTGCTATGGGATATTGAAGAAAAACAGTCTTTGAACAGATGGACCGATTTTATTGACAGCTGGTGGTGGGGCATGGGGTTGAGTCCTGATGGTCAAACACTGATCAGCAGCTCCCGAGAGTTTATCAAGATTTGGGATGTTCCTTCACGGCAGCTGCGACGGCTCGTTTCTGGCGAAAAAGAGTTCTTTCAAGGATTTGCCATCTCGCCTGACAACAAAAAATTTGCTGTTGTTCAAGACCCGTGGGTTCAAGTGCGCAACCTTCGGACCGGGAAAGTCGAAATCCAGTTTCCGCATCGCGTCGGATTTTCTCCCGCAATAGCCTTTAGTTTCTCAGGAAGGTGGATTGCCGCGGAGGAAGACTGGGGGGACTTTCTCGTATTGGATATCAAAAACCCAAAGAAACTTCAGACAATTAAGCAGGAACAAATTAACAGGTATTATCGGTTCGCTTTTAATAAAAATGATGAATATTTGGTAGCTGCCGGTCGCGCGGTAGCTGCCGGTCGCGCGGAAGATGATCTCCATTGGGTTTCGTTGTGGAAACGCGAAAGGGATACTTTTGTCTTTCAATATGAATGGCAAGTGCCGGAACTTCATTACGGTCAACGTTCAACCTTTGCCTTTGCGTCTGATACAGTATTAGCGGTACCTATCCGAGATAGCATCCAAATCTGGAAACTCTTGCCAAATCGTCCGAAACTTTTGAAAACACTGCATGGAGAGGCACCCGTGCATTTCAGTTCAAACACTCGTTATCTTTTCGCCAATCGAAACGACAAACTTCAAATCTGGGACTGGCGGGAAGAGACACCTATGGACTATCCATCTATCCCAGCGTATTTTGCGCTCAGTCGAGATGGGTCCGTGCTACTTTCACAGACAGATACAGGACAAATCCAGATCTGGGATGGCAATGCACTGCTACCTGCCGAGTATTGTCCTATTATGCCTCACGGGAAGCAGCTTGTGATATTAGGCGAAGTAAAACGGAATCAACTCCTCCAAAACTTCCCGAATCCGTTCAATCCAGAAACATGGATCCCGTTTCGGCTTGCCAACGAAAGCGATGTCACAATTCGGATTTACAGTTCAACAGGGCAGTTAGTGCGTCATCTATTGCCGGGTGTAATGTCTGCTGGCGATTACGCCTCACAGGCACAAGCCGTCTATTGGGACGGGCGTAATCAGATGGGTGAGTCTGTGAGTAGTGGTGTCTATCTCTACACGATTCACGCAGGCGATTTCTCGGCAACCCGTAAAATGCTTATTCAGAAATGAGTTGGAAGTTTCCAGTTTCCAGAAAGAGACGCTCGAACTATCGAAAACCTCTTTTAACTGGTTACTGGCGACTGGTTACTGATTTGCCCACCTTCAGTTGATTCGTTCGTAAGGAGGGATACAACTAATGAACACCTTAAAACGAGCGATTAATTTTATGTTTATCGTGTGTATTCTGAGTCTATCCGTGTTCTGTGGTTGTGGTGCAGACAGCCTCGGACCGTATAAACCCCTCTTGCCTGCAATTGAGGGGGAGGCTAAATTCTCAAATAGATTCCAATTGGAAGAAGAGCCGCAATTTTTCTACGACCTCTACGGTAAAGAAATCGTGGAAGGCAACGAACTTAATGCATATA
>PYJC01000085.1 GCA_003635255.1 Candidatus Poribacteria bacterium
ATCGTAAATTGAAAGGAGCGACAATTGAGCAGACCTAATATCCTATTCATCATGTCCGACGACCATGCTTCACATGCTATCAGCAGTTATGGGAGTCGGATTAACCAAACACCACATCTTGATCGTATCGCAGATGGCGGCATGATTCTCCATAACTGTTTTTGTGTCAACTCCATCTGCACACCGAGCCGCGCGAACATCCTGACCGGTAAACATAGCCACCTCAATGGGGTCAAGAACATAGGCGATCATTTTGACGGCAGAAGACCGAATGTCGCGAAGATGCTACAGGCAGACGGCTATCAGACCGCGATGGTCGGCAAATGGCACCTCGGACACGGCGGTGATGCCGATCCAACTGGGTTTGATTACTGGAACGTGCTGCCCGGTCAAGGCCTCTATCACGATCCAGTGATGCTTGAACCGCACGGGAGAACAACCCACAAAGGCTATGCTACCGACATCATTACCGATTTCTCGTTGGAGTGGCTGCAGAATCGTGACACGGATAGACCTTTCTTCATGATGTGCCACCACAAGGCACCACACCGGCCGTGGGATTCCGACGAGAAGCATGCCGACATGTTTGAGGACGGCGATGTTCCGATGCCGGACAATTTTTTCGACGATTACGCGAACCGTTCAAACGCTGCGAAGGAAGCGAAAATGCGGGTTTTCGGTCACATGACTGAAAGGGACCTCAAGCTTGATAAACTCGGTCCGCCGCCAGACGGACTCTCCGAGGCGGAGATGGCGAACTGGAATTACCAGCGATATATCAAGGAGTACCTCCGCTGCGTCGCCTCAATTGATGACAATGTTGGACGGATCCTTGATTACCTCGATGAAGAGGGTATCGCTGACGATACACTCATCATTTATACCTCTGACCAAGGGTTTTTCTTAGGCGATCACGGCTGGTATGACAAACGGTTTATGTACGAAGAATCGTTACGGATGCCTTTCCTTGTCCGCTATCCGCGCGAAATTCAACCCGGCAGCACATCCGATGCGATGGCGTTAAACATAGATTTCGCAGAGACGTGGCTCGACTATGCAGGCGTATCAATTCCTGACGACATGCAAGGCACGAGTCTACGTCCAATCCTCAGCGGCGAGACACCTGACGACTGGCGAACGTCCATGTATTATCGTTATTGGATGCACCTCGCGCACCACTATGTTCCGGCGCACTATGGGATACGGACGGATCGCTATAAACTCATCTATTACTACGGTGAGGCACTCGGCACAACCGGCTCACTTGATGAATCGAAAGCACCGGAATGGGAGCTTTTTGATCTGGAGAAAGATCCGAACGAGATGTGCAGCGTCTATGACGATCCGGCATACGCGGATATTGTCACCGAATTGACAGCAGAATTATATCGACTCAAAGCAGAAGCAGGAGACGAAGAGTAGTTTTCGGTTATCAGTTGTCAGTTTTCGGTTAAGAAAGATTTGGTTAAGTCAAACCCTGTTACTGATAACCGAAAACCGATGACCGAAAACCCTTAAAAAAACGGAGGCACAAAATGGCAACTCAGACCCCTTTGGACAACATTGAACCCGGTATGAAAGTTACGGCACAGATGTCGCCGGAACCGAGCGAAGCAGACTTGCAGTTTGCTAAACAGATGGATGTGGAGTATGTCGTCCTCTGGACAAACGGCGAGAACGCAAATTACGATTATTTCATGAGTCGCCGCGAGATTTTTGAGAACGCAGGACTCAAAATCTACGGGTTTGGCAACAGTGATGTCCACAATCAGGACGGGATTGTGCTGAACTTAGAAAACCGAGACGCGAAAGTTGAACAATACAAGCAATACATCCGCGATCTCGGTAGAGCCGGAATTCCGTATACGACCTACGCACACATGGGAAACGGTATCTGGAGTACTGAACGTGAGACGACCCGTGGTGGCGCAAGCGCGAGGGCATTCAATCTTGAGGCTGCCGATGTGGGACACTGGGGCGGTAAAAAATATGGGATGCCGCTCTCACACGGCCGCGAATACAGCGAAGCGGAACTCTGGGATAACTACACGTACTTCATCAAGCAGGCGGTGCCCGTTGCGGAGGAAGCCGGTGTGATGATCGGTATCCACCCGGACGACCCCCCTGCAATACATCTTGCCGGAATACCGAGATGTATTTTCAGCAGTTTTGAAGGCTATAAACGCGCCCTTGAGATCGCTGATAGCCCGAATGTTGGGATGTGTTTCTGTGTCGGTTGCTGGTTAGAAGGCGGCGAACTGATGGGTAAAGACGTGATTGAATCCATTCGCTATTTCGGTGAACGGAACAAGATCTTTAAAGTCCATTTCCGTAATGTTGACCAGCCGCTCCCACACTTCGTTGAAACCTTCGTTGATAACGGCTATCAGGATATGTATCAGGTAGCGAAAGCCCTTCGCGAAGTGGATTTCAATGGTGTACTGATTCCAGACCACATTCCGAGCATGGCAGGTGACCACCGCGTCGGCACGGCGTACACGATTGCCTACATGAACGCCCTTGTAAAGCGCGCTAATGAGGAGGTCGCTGCGTGAGGAAGTTGGTATCTGCAAGTTCACGCGAGATTGTAGCTGAGAGAAAAAATCAGAGATACGTAACAGAAAGGAAACCTCTTTGTGAGGACCTCACTATTTTTTTAATCCTGATATTTTTGAGTGTTTCAATGTTTCTGTGCGTGCCAGACATCGTTGCTGAGTATGCGGCGCACCTGCAGTGGAATTTACCTGAAAATGCGAAAGCGCGCCTCGGCAAAGGTGGTCTCAGCGGTGATATAGCGTATTCCCCGGATGGCACTTTGTTTGCGGTTGCGAGTTTTATCGGTATCTGGCTCTATGATGCAGAGACTGGCGAGGAACACGCTTTTTTTATTGCGGATGAAAGCGATGTTGCGTACCTCGCGTTTAGTCCGGATGGTGCGAAACTTGCCAGTGCGCCTTTCAAACATAACTTTGTGCGGTTATGGGATGTTGAGACTGGTTTGATTGAAACCACCTTTTTGGGATATGGGGCAAGTACCACTTGCGTTGCGTTTAGTCCGGATGGTGCGAAGCTGATTCGTGGGAGTTGGAACGGTACTGTGCAGTTATGGGATGTCGGCACTCGCGAAATTATCGAGACACTCATCATAGGGGATAATGGTCAAACGTATAGGGAAGGGATTCGTGTTGTTACCGTCTCATTTAGTCCGGATGGCACGCTGCTTGCCGCGGGTAGTAACGATGGCATCGTGCAGTTGTGGGATGTTGGAACCCTCAAACCTACCATAACCCTTCAGTATGATAGTAGTATCATGAGTGTAGTATTCAATCCGGATGGTAACATCCTTGCGGTGGGTAGTGAAGATGGCAAGGTGAGTTTGTGGGATATGAGAACGGGCATGTTGAAATCTGATTTTGTAGCACACCAAAAAGTCTCCAGCCTTGCGTTTAGTCCGGATGGGCAGACGCTTGCGAGCGGAGGGAGTCAGTTTACAAGTGATGAAGATAGGGTGCGGTTATGGGATGTCGCGAGTAGCGAACTGAAATCTAACCTTATAGGACATACCGACGATGTTGATAGCCTTGTGTTCAGTCCGGATGGTACAACACTTGCGAGTGGTAGTCGTGCGGGCGACATCGTGCGTTTTTTTGATGTCGCGAGTAGCGAACTGAAATTCAACCTTACAGGATACCTCAGCAGTATTGATAACATTTTCTTTAGTCCGGATGGACAGACGCTTGCGAGTAGCAGTGGTCCCGAAGGACGAGATGCAACCGTGCAGTTGTGGGATGTCGGCACCGGTACGCCGAAAGTTCGCCTTTCAGCATGTAAGCAGATCGTTTACAATGCGTCGGTATCGGGAGGTGTTCCGCTTGTTGCGTGCTTCAATTCGGAAACAGGGTTAGAGTTGTATGATGTCGTCACTGGCGATCTGAAAACAACGTTCTCGGAGTCAGAATGGGTTCTGAGCGTTGCTTTGAGTCCCGACAGTAAAACCCTCGCGATTGCCAGTGGTTGGGGAGACAGTACAGTGCGATTATGGAATGTTGATACCGGCACGCTCACGACTGGACTTTGGCATAAAGAAGCTGTCAGTGGCGTGATATTCAGTCCGGATGGAGGGAAACTTGCGATCAGAAGTTGGGACAGAAACGTCGTATATTTGTGGGATAGCAATACCCATCAGTCTATCGGGGCACTCAAACAGAGGACCCGTGTCGAAAGTATGGTGTTCAGTCCAGATGGTAGGACACTTGTTTGTGGCAGTGTAAACAGCATGGTGTATTTGTGGGATATCGGCACCCGCGAACTGACCAGAACCCTTCAGCAGGATAATAGTAGCATACATGATGATAGTATCACAAGTGTAGCGTTCAGTCCAGATGGTAGGACGCTTGCTTGCGGTACTGACTACAACGGTATATCTCTATGGAATGTTGAGACCGGCACGTTAAAGTTGACATTCGTCGGACAAGGTTATATCAATAGTGTGGTATTCAGTCCTGATGGCAGTCTACTTGCGAGTGGTAGTCATGATGGGACGATACTTCTCTGGGGACTTATGCCTGAATTCGGAAAACAAACGCCGTTGCCAGCGGATGCCAACGAAGATGGCACGGTTCACATTCAAGACTGAGTGCTTGTCGCATCGCAACTCGGTCAAACAGGCAAAAGCGAAACGGATGTCAACACGGATGGTGTTGTTAACTTTCAAGACCTCGTTTGGGTCGCGATCGCATTCGGAGAGACAGCGAAGGCGTGAAGGAACCTATGAAACAAGCAAAAGTCTCTATGCAATCTTACGACACCGTGCGAAAAACAACGACAAACATTATCTCTGGGTTTTTTCAATTACTAACACTAAACCTCGCGTTGGTAAGCCTGGCAGATACAGGTACGGCGGGATGGCCTGATTTCCTCGGTCCTACGCGAAACAGCAAATCACAAGAAAAGATAGACATTACGCCATGGGGGAAAACGGGGCCGCCGGTTATCTGGCATAAGAAAATTGGCACGAGTTATGGTGCACCCACTGTCGCAAACGGGAGACTATTTATCTTTGCACGTCACAGGGATATGGCGCGTCTCACCTGTATGGAAAGCGACACCGGTACAGAACTCTGGCGGTTTGAATATCCGACAGACTACGAAGATATGTACGGTTACAACAACGGGCCGCGGTGTTGTCCGGTTGTTGACGAAGACCGTGTCTATATCTTCGGCGCAGACGGGATGTTACATTGTGTCAGCGTCTCAGACGGTGAAAGCTTGTGGGAAGTAGACACGATGGCACAGTTTCACGTCGTTCAAAACTTTTTCGGTGTCGCTTCAGCACCTGCAGTCGAAGGCGAGTTGCTCATCGTCCAGATAGGCGGCTCGCCACCGGGCAGCCCGAAGGATATTTGGGGCGCGAACGGTAGACCCGATCCGAACGCGAGCGGCATTGTCGCCTTTAACAAGTACACGGGTGAGGTTGTCTACCAAATCGCCGATGAACTCGCGAGTTACGCGAGTCCTATCTTTACCACTATTGATGATAGACGTTGGGGGTTTGCGTTCCTGCGCGGCGGACTTGTCGGTTTTGAACCCCAAACGGGTGAAATAGACTTCCACTATCCGTGGCGGCACCCTAAGATTGAATCCGTCAACGCTTCGAGTCCGGTTGTTGCTGACGATTTCGTCTTTATTAGCGAATCATACGGGATTGGTAGTTCAGTACTCAAGGTGCATCCAGGTGGGTACGAGGTCGTTTGGAAAGATCGGGCATCGCGCAGGAGCAAGGCGATGGAATTGCATTGGAATACTGCAATCCACCACGAGGGCTACCTCTATGCCTGTAGCGGACAACGCCCCAATGGTGCGGAACTCCGTTGTGTGGAACTCAAAACGGGTAAAGTCACGTGGTCACAACGCGTCGATGAGCGGGCATCGCTGCTTTGGGTGAACGACTACTTCATCTATCTCGGTGAATACGGACGCTTGATGCTCCTTAAATGCACACCAGAGAAATTAGAGGTCATCTCGCAAGTTGTCCCGAAAGATGAAAACGGTAGTCCGTTAGTGAAATATCCTGCTTGGGCAGCCCCTGTGCTTGCAGACGGGTATCTCTACATCCGTGGCAAAGATCGCCTCATCTGCTTTGACCTACGTTCGAACACCGAGTAATTACGTAAAGTGGATAGCCAGACGTTTTTAAGAAACACCCCAGCAAAAACACCCCCTATAAGGGAAATCCGCAGAAATCCGCAGAAATCCGCAGAAACACCCCAGCAAATACCCCTATCAAAGACCCCAAGCAATACGCAGAAATACCGTTTTTGATAGGGTGTTTCTTCTAAGCAAAAACACCCCCTTATCAGGGGGACTTTTGAAACCATTACGGTTTCCACAATGTTGCTTCAATGAACCGTTCACCGTCCGGTTCCTCATCAAAGTAGTAGGCAGTTACGACAGTCCCGTCCGGACGTTGGATCGTGCGAGGGTAGCCGATGTCGTGGTCGCCGCCGTTATCGCGTAAAACGATTTCCTCACTCCACGTTTCACCCGCATCACTGCTCAACTTCGCGCAGATCCGATGCGGCGCATCCCGGTATCCATAGATGAGACATAGCCTGCCGTCGTGAAGCAGCGTGAGTGTCGGTGGATTCCCCCCGCGTCCCGTATCTTCCGCCGGTCGATTCATGTAATTCCATGTCTGTCCGTTATCATCTGAGCCGTAGAGATCAATCCAATTTTTCCGTTCTTCCCAGTCTGAACGGGCATCGTCCCCGTGGCCGCGGCACCGGACTGCGACTAAAATCCGTGAATCCGCTAACCGGACACTTGCAGGCATAATCGCGAACCCTTCCGGTTCCGGTCCAATTTGAGATAACAGCGAAAAAGACTCACTGCCATCGGTTGTTTTGGCACAGAATATTAAGCCCTCTTCACCGTCTGCTTTCGATGCGGTAAGAAATACCAAGCATTCATCTGCGCTTGAAACAATATAATCCGTACGCGCTGCAATGCCGGTATAGTCGAACATCGGAAGTTTAAAGGGGCCTTCCCAACTCTGACAGCGATCTGTAGAGGTATAAAACCATGAATAGGCGCCGGCTCTCAAGCCGGATCTGCTGCACATCATTGCAAAATCTGGATGCGTAAAGTCGATACGTTGTGGTGTATCGAACGCAGCCGCCGCTTCGAGCCTATGCCGTTCTTCTACGTGTTCATCTGCGGATAGGGTGCCTCTTGCCGGGAGACGGCAGGGTGTTTCTGAGACCTGCCATGTTTCACCGCCATCTAAACTGCGTCCTTGCATGCCTATAAAGGGTTTATCTCGGTCACGGCGATGGAAACCCGCGTCCGACTTGTGATACCCGACGGTGAAGCCGACAACGATCTCATTGTCCCATGCCCAGATGCCGTAATTCGCTGGCCAGCCCGCATATCGGCCCGGCTCTCGATAGATTGTAACCTGTCGCATTCTTATTCCTATGCCTCATTTTTGATGTGATAATTTCTGTACAGTATAACACCAACCCGACCTTTTCCCTACGAAAAACTTGACTTTTTTCGGGAGTGGCGTTAACATTTATAGTAGATCTTAGAATTACGCTAAGCTTTGGGGGGCAATTTTAGATGAAAAGCAGAATCTACTTTATGACCTTTGCAATAATAATGGGTGTTTTTTCACTCAATGCGGCCCCTGCATCTGTTGTAACAGATGGACTTGTAAGTTATTGGCCCTTTGATAATGAACATTTTATCAATGACACAGTAAAAGATGTTTGGGGCAATAACAACGGGACACTCCGAGGAAATCCTAAAGTTGTTCCCGGACACGTAGGTGAGGCTCTTGCGTTCGATGGTGCGGGTGATTTTGTAAATTTAACGACACTCGGAGATTTCGGCAAAAAAATAGGCTCATTTACGTTTGAAGCATGGATTAAAACCAGTAACGAGACGGATTGGATGACCCTCATCAATACCCATGGCGAGGAATGTCCGTATTGGGGAATTGAACTCAATGGCGTGAAAAATAAAGATGGACTTCATAGGGGAACGAGAAGGATATTTTTTGGCAACAGTTTCTTAAACGAAAAAAACCGAAAAAAAGGATGTGAGACCCTTTTTGTAGGTAGTGGGAGTCTCAATATCTATGAGGGGGAATGGCATCACATTGTTTATATTTATGAACATCTTATGGAAGAGGAAAAAGGTAAAGAATTTACATATATAGACACTATGCCCAAGGGTAAGGGCACAATTTCACTTGCGGATGAATGGACATCTTTCCCATTTACAGAACCTGTTCATCTGGGTGCCAGGAATTTTCGTGGAAAATCAGATGGTTACTTTGAGGGTATGATTGATGAAGTCCGTTTTTACGATCGCCCTCTCACAGCAGATGAAGTGATCCAGAATTTTGAATCAACCGAACCTTATAACGTTGCGCCTAAAGGAAAGTTGTCAACGGTTTGGGGGGCCTTGAAGGCAAAATGATAGCGTTCCGTATATACGAAGTTCCCTGTTCTCGGATTTGAACTGTTGATACAAACACATAAGATTTTTGGATAAACTGATGCGAAATTTGTTAAAAATCGTCACTGTTACTTTGCTCTGTCTACCGTGCTTTGGGGTTACAGCAGAAAAGGTTGACGATCATAGCCAATACGTCCAACACGTAGAACAAGGGTTCGCTGCCATATTCCAAGGCGACAATCAGACGGCGATATCCGAATTTGAAACCGCATTGGCGATTGAACCGGATCACTATGAAATCTTGCACTATCTCGGTATGGCGTACGCCCAAGAACAATTCTGGAACAGAGCCGCCGAAAGCTACCAGCGTTCTTTAGCACTGATGCCTGATAACATTGAGGTGCTTTATTCGCTCGGCGTTGTGTATTTTAAACTGGATAAGTGGGCGGACGCAGTGGCAGCATTAGAACGGGTTGTTGAACTTGCACCGCAACATGCCCGCGGGTACGAAATCCTCGGTAAATCACACGTAAAACTCCGTCAGTATGCGGAAGCCGTCCCGATCTTGACGAAAGCTCTTACGCTGAAACCACAGGCAGCGGGGACATACCAAGAACTCGGTACCGCATACCTGAACATAAAAGAATACACGAAAGCGATAGCGCACTTCAAAAAGGCGTTAGCATTCGGACCGGGACGTTATGCGGAACCACATCACGGACTGGGTATGGCGTATCTCCGCTTGGGCGACCGCGAGAAAAGCAGAACTGAGATGCAAATTTATCAGCAGTTACAAAAGGAATTTGCCGAATATGAACGCCTCACGCGCCTCACGCGTGCGGAACCAGACAACCTCGAAGCATGGACAGGCTTGGCTACGCTGTTGATGAACCAAAAGAATCATCCGCAAGCCATCCAAGTCTTTCAGAAGTGCATTGAACTCGCGCCGAACAACGCCAACTTCCACCACGGATTGAGTCGAGCGTTTATGGCACTAAACTACCCTAAGCATGCAGCAGAAGCCGCCGAAAAGGCTGTCCAATTGATGCCCGACGCTTCAATTCTCTATAACACGCTTGGTAGCGCGTACGCGATGCAAGGCAAACGGCGAAATGCGCTTGCTGCATTCCAAAAAGCCATCGAACTTGATAGTGAGCAACCCTACTACCATCTTAACATTTCAAAATTATATCAGAGTTTTGGGAACCAAAAGCTCGCGCAGGAGCATTACCGCGCCTATGAACACCTTTTATCTCAACAGAAATCGGAACAGAAATAATTATTTCGATGTGATCGTACGACCTCTGGTTATTTTGGTGCTCAGTGTCTATCCTGGCATTGCTGTATTCGCACAGGGCGTGGAGGATATGATATTAATCGCTGCGGGTACTTTCACAATGGGGAGCGACAGCCGTGCTGATGATGAGAAACCGATGCATAAAGTCTACCTTGGTGCCTATTATATTGGTAAGTATGAGGTAACAAACGCCGAGTACTACGAATTTTGGAAACTGCAAGTCGCTTCCGCACAGGGGATTCCAAAGCATACACCGGAGAACTTCACACACCTTCCACAGATCGGCGATTGGCCCGAGCGGGCGGAACAGTTCCCTAATCATCCAGTTGTCGGTGTTTCATGGCATGACGCAAACGCCTACACTGCATGGAAAGGCATGCGATTGCCAACAGAGGCGGAGTGGGAGAAAGCGGCGCGTGGCTACACTGACAGGGTATGGCCCTGGGGCAATGCCATCGAACCCTACGCGAACACCGCTGATAGTGATGACGGTTATAAGAAGGGTCTCGCACCTGTCGGAAGTTTTCCGAAAGGTAAGAGTTACTACGGTGTAATGGATATGGCGGGCAACGTCTGGGAATGGACTGCCGATTGGTATAGCGATGTCTATTATTGGCATAGTTCTCAAGCCTTCACGAAACGTCCGAAGCGGGATCCGACAGGACCGGCTGTCGGCAGTTGGCGTGTTATCCGGGGTGGGTCTTGGATAGATAAGATCAGCCGGTGTAGCACTACGTT